>NZ_JBEPSF010000003.1:0-257676 GCF_040548725.1 Stenotrophomonas sp. 2619
CGGTGGGGGGCGGGGGTTTGGGGTGTTTGGGGCTTAAGGGGGGGGGTGGGGGGGGTGGTTTCGCTTTGGGGGGGGCCCGGGGGGGGGCCGGGGGGGGGGGGGGGGGGGTGGGGGGGACCCTGAGCCGCATGGATGCGGCGACGGAGCTTACATGGATGTACTTGCAGCGTGTCCCGCCAACCCACCCCCACCAGCCAATCCAGCACAGGTGCACACGTGACGCCGTTGCCTTGCTGTGTGCCTTTGATCGGGTACGACGAAGAACCTTTTTTGTGGATGACGATGCCACTGCACCGGCTGCTTTCGCCGCGGTGCGACGGCGAGAGGATGTTGCATGCCGCAGTTTTTCATTGAGCGCCCGGTGTTTGCGTGGGTGCTGGCTATTTTCGTGGTGCTGGCCGGTGCGTTGGCCATTCCGCGCCTGGCGATCGAGCGCTATCCCAGCGTTGCGCCGCCCAGTATCAGCATCTATGCCAGCTATCCCGGGGCGTCGGCGCAGACCATGAACGATGCCGTGGTCGGGCTGATCGAGCGCGAGCTGTCCGGGGTCAAACACCTGCTGTACTTCTCCTCGTCCACCGATACCTCGGGTGAGGCCTCCATTACCGCCACCTTCCGCCCCGGCACCGATCCCGAACTGGCCCAGGTGGACGTCCAGAATCGCATCAAGGCGATCGAATCGCGGCTGCCGCAGACGGTGCGCCAGAACGGGCTGGGCGTGGAGGCCGCCGATTCGGGCTTCCTGATGCTGGTCGGACTGCGCTCCACCGACGGCCGCCTGGACGAAGTGGCCCTGAGCGACTACATGGCGCGCAACATCGTCGAAGAACTCCGGCGCATCGAGGGCGTTGGCCGCGTGCAGCTGTTCGGTGCCGAACGCGCGATGCGGATCTGGGTCGACCCGGCGCAGCTGGTGGCCTACCGCCTGACCCTAGGCGATCTGACCACCGCGATCAGCGAACAGAACGCGCAGATCGCCCCCGGCCGGGTCGGCGATTCCCCGGCGATGCCGGGCCAGCGCGTCACCATTCCGCTCACCGTGGAAGGCCAGTTGAGTACGCCCGAGGCGTTCGCCGCCATCGTGCTCCGTGCCAACCCGGATGGCTCCCGGGTGGTCATCGGTGATGTTGCCCGGGTCGAGCTGGGCGCCGAAAGCTATGCGTGGTCCACCCGCGAGAACGGCGCGCCTGCGACCGCGGCGGCCATCCAGTTGTCGCCCGGGGCCAATGCCGTGAAGGTGGCCGGCGCGGTGCGCGCGCGCATGGCCGAACTCGAGCCTACCCTGCCGGTGGGCATGCAGGCCACGGTACCGTTCGACACCGCGCCGTTCGTGGCGATCTCGATCCAGAAAGTGCTCATCACCCTCATCGAAGCGATGGTGCTGGTGTTTGCGGTTATGTACCTGTTCCTGCAGAACATCCGCTACACGCTCATCCCGGCCATCGTCGCGCCGATCGCGCTGCTGGGCACCTTCGCGGTGATGCTCGCGGCCGGCTTCTCGATCAACGTGCTGACCATGTTCGGCATGGTCCTGGCGATCGGCATCATCGTCGACGATGCCATCGTGGTGGTGGAAGGCGTCGAACGGATCATGGCCGAGGAAGGCCTGCCGCCACGCGAGGCCACCGCCAAGGCGATGAAAGAACTCACCGGCGCGGTGATCGGCATCACCCTGGTGCTCACCGCGGTGTTCATTCCGATGGCGCTCGCCGATGGCTCGGTGGGCGCGATCTACCGACAGTTCAGCCTGGCCATGGCGGTGTCGATCCTGTTCTCGGCGTTGCTGGCGCTGACCCTGACCCCCGCGCTGTGCGCCACGCTGCTCAAGCCGAGCACGCGTGGCCACCACGGGCGCGGCGGCTTCTTCGGCGCGTTCAACCGCGGCATGGCGCGCATGACCCACGGGTACCAGGGACGGGTGGTGCGCATCCTGCAGCGCGGCGGACGCAGCATGGCCGTGTTCGCCGCGCTCGTGGTGGCGTTGGTGCTGGGCCTGCACCTGCTGCCCGGTGCCTTCCTGCCCGAAGAGGACCAGGGCTACTTCATGACCTCCATACAGCTGCCGGCCGATGCCACCGCCGAGCGCACCCTGGAGGTGATGCAACGCTATGAGGCGCACATTGCCGCGCGCCCGGGCATTGCCTCCAACCAGGCAATCATGGGCTACAGCTTCGCCGGGTCGGGGCCGAACGCGGCGATGGCCTACACCATGCTCAACGACTGGGGCGCGCGCGCCGGTGCCACGGTGGCCGACGAGGTGGAACGCGCGCAGCAGGCCATGGCCGCCGCGCCGGAAGGGCAGGTGATCGTGGTAACCCCGCCGGCCATCGACAGCCTGGGCACCTCGTCCGGGTTCGACCTGCGCCTGCAGGCGCGCACCGGCCAGAGTCAGGCGCAGCTGCAGGCCGCACAACAGCAGCTGCTGGCGCTGGCTGCGGCCAGCCCGCTGCTGCGCGACGTGCACGCAGAAGGCCTGCCCTCGGGCAGCACCGTGCGGCTGGAGATCGACCGGCACAAAGCGCAGGCCATGGGCGTGGGCTTCAGTGCGATCAGCGACACGCTGTCGGCGGCGATGGGCTCGCAGTACGTCAACGATTTCCCCAATGCCGGTCGCCTGCAGCAGGTGATCGTGCAGGCCGACGCACCGCACCGCATGCAGGTGGACGACGTGCTCAAGCTGCATGTGCGCAACGTCAATGGCGGCATGGTGGCGCTGGCCGAACTGGTCACCCCGGTGTGGTCGCAGACGCCGTTGCAGCTGGAACGCTACCAGGGCTTCCCGTCGCTGAGCCTGTCCGGCAATGCGGCAGCGGGCGCGTCCAGCGGCGAGGCCATGGCCGAGATGGAGCGCCTGGCGCGGCAGTTGCCGGCCGGTTTCGCGCTGGCCTGGACCGGGCAGTCACTGCAGGAGCGCGCCTCCGGTGCGCAGGCGCCGTGGCTGATGCTGCTGTCGATGCTGGTGGTGTTCCTGGTGCTGGCTGCGCTGTATGAAAGCTGGTCGATCCCGGCGGCGGTATTGCTGGTGGTGCCGCTGGGCCTGCTGGGCGCGGTGGCGGCGGTGCTGCTGCGCGGGTTGCCCAACGATGTGTTCTTCAAGGTCGGGATGATCACCGTGATCGGGCTGTCGGCCAAGAACGCGATCCTGATCGTGGAATTCGCGCGCCAGTTGCAGCTGCAGGGGCACGGCCTGGTCGAGGCCGCGATCGAGGCGGCACGGCTGCGGCTGCGCCCGATCCTGATGACCTCGCTGGCGTTCGCGTTGGGCGTGGTGCCGTTGATGCTGGCCACCGGCGCATCGGCCGAAACCCAGCACGCGATCGGCACCGGGGTATTTGGCGGGATGTTGACCGCCACCGTGCTGGCGGTGTTCTTCGTGCCGCTGTTCTACGTACTGGTGCAGGGCGCACGTCGCTGGCGCTGGCCATGGCGGCGACGCCGGGAGGAATGACATGGGTACTACCGTGCTTGAAAACACCATCGCCACCGCCGAGGCACAGGTGCTGCAGTTGCTGTTGGCGCAGGACGTGGACGCGCTGCAGGCCTGGCTGTCGCCGTCGTTGTTCTTCAGCGACGGGGCAGGGCAGTGGCTGGGCGCCCATCCCTGCCTTACGGCGTGGTCGACCGGACAGCTGCGGATCACCCTGCTGGAGCAGGCCGCAGTGGAGCGCTTGGTATGCGGACAACTGACACTGGTCTCCAGTGACGTGCATCTGCGCTATGTCGACGCGGCCGGCGAACACGCGCGCGCGCTGCGCCTGCTGCGGGTCTGGGCGAGTGCATCGAACGCAGCCGGGGTGCACCTGCTGTCGATCGGACTGCTGCCGTCACGCGGGGGCTGAACCGGTGCTGCAGCCGCTGGAGTCAGGGCTGCTTCACCTCCTGCTGCAGGCTGCGGGCTAGGATGGTTGGCTGATCGCAACAACCGCAAGGAGTCCAACATGCGTGCATCCCCGTGGCTTTTCAGCCTGGTCATCGCCACCGGCCTGAGCGCCTGCCAGCCCGCGCAACGCGCCGAGGGCACCGCCGGCAACGCTGGTACGGCCGAGGCGCCACCGTCCTTGGCCGCTGCTACCTCCGATGAACGCAGCTACGCCTTCCAGTGTGGCGACGTCGCCGTGCAGGCCACTTACCGCGGCCAGGATTCGGCCAGCGTGGTGGTCGGCGGGCGCACCTACCCGATGGCATCGGAACCGGCGGCATCCGGCGCGCGCTACGGTGACGGCCAGGGCAATACCTTCTGGACCAAGGGCACCACCGAAGGCACGTTGCAACTGAAGGGCGAGCCGGAGCGCAGCTGCACCGGCAGTGGTGAACAGGGCGCTGCGGCACCGGTTGCCGGCGCGCAGGACAGCGCCAGCGCCGGCTTCCGCGCCACCGGCAACGAGCCGGGCTGGCTGGCCGAAGTGGCCGCAGGTGCCACGTCGCACCTGCGCGTGGAAACCGACTACGGGCAGCGCACGCTGGAGATCGCTGCGCCGACCCAGGGCAAGGATGGCTGGTCGGGTACGGCCGCAGATGGCACGCCGGTGAAGCTGACCTTTCAGCGCACCGTGTGCCAGGACGATATGAGCGGGCAGGCATTCGGCGCCACGGCGATGTTGACCGTGGGCGCCCGCCAGTATCACGGCTGTGGTGATTTTGCCGGGGCGCCGGCGCTGGCCGCCAAGCCGTAAACGCGCGGCGCAGACACGCAGGCGCTACGGCTGGCAGTCGGCCGGTACCGGACCGGTGAACAGGTCGTAGCGCTTGCCGACGCCGCGCAATGCGTGGCGGATGGTGCAGTCGTCGTGGTGGCGTGCGTACAACGCCGCGAAGATCCGCTCGCGGCCATCGCAGTAGTCCGCCGAGGCCTGTTCCAGCTCCTGGCGGCGTTCCTCGTCGTAGGGCTCTTCGCCCGCGAAGTGCTGGCAGGTGTTTTCGCGTTCGAGGAAGGCGCGCACATCGGCAGGCATCGCGCAGTAGATGCGGATGTCGGCCAACTCGCCCACGTCGTTGGATACCTCGCAGCCCGCAGCGGCGCGTGCGCGTTGCAGCTGTTCCAGGTCGGGCATGCCGGCGTCGTCGTCGACGTCCGCGCCTGCGTCCATGTCGGTAGGTGCATCGGCCGCAGGCGTTACGGCGGCATCGGCTGCCACCTCCGTCGCGGGTGCAGGTGTAGCCGCCGCGGGAGCCGCGGCGACCGGTGCCGCGTCGGCCGGGCGGGTGTCGCTGTCGCCTGCCTGCGGCGAACACGCCGCAAGCAGGGACAGGCAGCCCACCAGCGCCAGGCGCTTAGTCGGCACGACCGGCGAACTCACCGGTGGCGGTGTTGACCAGCACGCGTTCGCCGTTGGCGATGTACTCGGGCACCATGATTTCAATGCCGGTGCTGAGCTTGGCCGGCTTCGGGCGCTTGGTGGCCGTGCCGCCCTTCATTTCCGGCGGGGTTTCGACCACTTCCAGCACCACGCTGGTCGGCAGCTGCACGCCCACCGGGGTCTCGTCGATCACCTGCACGTAGATGCCGGTCAGGCCATCGGTGATGTAGCCGGCGTCATCGCCCAGCACTTCCGCGTCGACCATGTACGGGGTGTAGTCCTCGTCGTCCAGGAACACGAATGCGTCGCCGTCCTTGTAGGAATAGGTGGACTGGCGGCGCAGCAGTTCGACTTCGGGCAGGTTGTCGTCGGCATCGAAGCTGGCATCGAGCTTGTTGCCGCCCGGCACGCTGTACATGATGAAGCGGAAGCGGACGTTGCCGCCGCGACCCTGCGGCGAGCTGCGCTCGATGTCGCGGATCTGGTAGACGCCGTTGTTGTATTCGACGACGTTGCCTTTCTTGATGTCGTTGGCTTTCATGGAATGAAGGTCGGTTCGTGGGAGGTCAGGGTGCCAGTCCGGGCACCCGGCGGGATGGGGATGTGCTTACTTGGGCGCCAGGCGCACGCCACCGTCCAGGCGGATGGTTTCGCCATTGAGGTAGGTGTTGCCCAGGATATGGCCGACCAGGCCGGCGAAATCCTCCGGCTTGCCCAGGCGCGGCGGGAACGGAATCGAAGCGGCCAGCGATTCCTGCACGGCCGGCGGCATGCCATCGACCATCGGGGTCCAGAAGATGCCCGGGGCGATGGTCATCACGCGGATGCCGAAGCGCGACAGCTCGCGTGCCATCGGCAGGGTCATGCTGACCACGCCGCCCTTGGACGCCGAATACGCGGCCTGGCCGATCTGGCCCTCGTAGGCGGCCACGCTGGCGGTGTTGATGATCACCCCGCGCTCGCCGTCGTCGCCGGGGGTGTTGTGCTGCATGCGGTTGGCCGCGGCCTTGGCGACGTTGAAGCTGCCCACCAGGTTGACCATCACCGTGGTCTGGAAGTTGGCCAGCGGCATCGGCGCCTCCTTGCCCAGCACGCGGCCGGCACCGAGGATGCCCGCGCAGCTGATGGCGACATTCAGGCCGCCCAGGAAGTCGTGTGCGGCATCGATCTGCGCGGCCACGGCCGCTTCGTCGCTGACGTTGGTGGTGAAGTAGCGCGCGTTGTCGGCGCCAAGCGTGGCCACGGCGGCCGCGCCCTTGTCGTCATTGAGATCGAACAGGGCGACCTTGCCGCCCTGGGCAACCAGGAACTGGGCCACGGACAGGCCGAGGCCGGAGACGCCACCGGTGATGACGGCACGGACAGAAGACAGCTGCATCGCAAGGTTCCGCTGGATCAGGAACCGCCGATTCTAGCGGAAGCGGGGCGTGCCGCTGTTGTGCGCTGCGCGCCGGGCTCAGTGGCGGGGTGTCAGGCGCCGGGCGAATTCATCCGGCGCCAGCCCGGGCGCGAACAGGAACCCTTGCCCGACCGTCACCCCCAGCGCCTGCAGGAAACGCCGCTGCGGCTCCGATTCGATCCCCTCGGCGACCAGCCCCAGCCCCAGGCTGCGGGCGATCCCGCAGACCGCCTCGCACACTGCTTCGTCGGAGCGGTTGCCCGGCACGCCCTCGACGAACAGCTGGCTCAGCTTGAGCCCGTGGATCGGCAGCCGGCGCAGGTAGTTCAGCGCGCTGTAGCCTTCGCCGAAGTCGTCGATGGTCAGCTGCACGCCCATTTCGCGGAGACGCGCGAAGGTCTGCAGGGTGTCCGGCGCGTCCTCGATCAGCACCCGCTCGGTGAACTCCAGCTCCAGTGCGCTGCCGGGCAGGCCGAACTCGTCCAGTACCTGGCGCACGTGGCGGGCCAGGTCCTCGCCGACGAACTGCCGGTAGGACACATTCACTGCCACCCGCACGATGCCCAGCCCGGCATCCTGCCACTGGCGCACCTGGCGGCAGGCCTCGCGCAGGACCCACAGGCCGATCCGCACGATGTCGCCGGTGCTTTCGGCATGCGCAATGAAGATGTCCGGGCGCAGTTCGCCCAGCTGCGAGTTGCGCCAGCGGATCAGGGCCTCGGCAGCCACCATGCGGCCGTCGTGCAGGCTGACCTGCGGCTGGTAGACCAGGTGGAACTCATCGTCGTCCAGCGCGCGGTGCAGGCGGCTTTCGATCTGCAGGCGGTCGTGCTGGCGCTGCGCCAGCTCCGGTGAAAACACCTGCCAGCCGTTGCGGGTGCGGCGCTTGCAGTCGTACATGGCGATGTCGGCGTTCTGGATCAGCTGCTGCGGGCGCAGCCCGTCCTGCGGCGCGCGCGCGATGCCGATGCTGGTGGTGACCGCGAATTCGTCGCTGCCGAACCGGAACGGCGTACTGAACCCGCGCGTGATCGCCTCGGCCAGGCGCTCGGGCTGGTCGGCCTGGTCGCGAGTGTCGCAGACCACCAGGAATTCATCGCCGCCGAAGCGCGCCAGCAGCCCCTCGGTGCCGATCGCGGTGGCGATGCGGCGGGTGGCATCGATCAGCAGTTCGTCGCCGGCGTTGTGGCCCAGCAGGTCGTTGACGGTCTTGAACCGGTCCAGGTCGATGTACAGCACCGCCACCCGGCAGTGGGTCGGGTTGGCCATGCGCGCAGCCAGGTCGTTGAGCACCGCATCGCGGTTCATGATGCCGGTGAGCGGGTCGGTACGCGCCTGGATGCGCAGGGTTTCCTCAGCCTGCTTGCGCGCGGTGATGTCCTGCACGGTGCCGGCGATGCGCGCGGCATCCACGTCGCCCGCTTCGGCTTCACCGATCATGCGCACCCAGAACGAATGGCCGTCGCTGCGCTGGCCCTGCAGCTCCAGCTCGAACGGCACCTGCTTGTCGATCACGTCCAGCAGTGCCTGCTGCAGCTGCGAGCGGTCGTCCACGCGCAGGCATTCCAGCAGGTGCGCCATGTCGTGCAGGGGCAGCTCCTGGCCAAGGATGCGGTTGGCCTCGTCGGTGAGGTACAGCCGCTGCAGGCCGCGGTCCCATTCCCAGCCGCCGATGTGCGCCAGCGACTGGGCGCGGTCGAAGAGCGCATTGGTGCGCTTGAGTTCGGTGATGTCGCTGAACATGCCGAACACGTGGTCCGGGCAGTCGCGGCCGGTGCCGAACACCGGTACGTTGGTGGTCGAGATCCAGATCATGCGACCGCGCGGACGGTGGTACAGCCCGACGATGGTGCTGCGGATGATCCGGCCGGTGCGCAGCGACACTGCCGCCGGCCATTGCTCGCGGTTGAGCGGGTGGCCGTGTTCGTCCACGCAGATCCAGTCGTCCGGGGCCAGCATCGCCTGCAGGCTGCCGCCGTTGCCGGCGGTGCCCAGGATGCGGTGCGCGGCCGGGTTGGCCGAGACCACGCGCAGGTGCGTATCGAACAGCACCACGCCCTTGTCGATCGATTCCATCAGCAGCCGGTAGCGCGATTCGGCCTGCCAGCGGCTGCTCAGGTCGCGCGCCACCGCCACGATGCAGTGCTCGCCCTGGTGTTCGAACCCGGCCGAGTGCACCTCCACCGGGAAGCGGCTGCCGTCGCCGCGCATGTTGGTGACTTCGATGACGTAGGTTTCGCCCCGGTGCAGCGCTTCCCACACCGGGTCCAGGTGGTCGTTGGGCAGGTCGGGGTTGAGCAGTTCGATCGGCTGCCCGACGATGTCCTCGCGCGGGCGGCCATAGGCGCGCACGCCGGCATTGTTGAGGTCCAGCACCACGCCCGTTTCGCTCAGGATGCTGACCGGGTCGGGTACGGCGTCAAACAGCGCGGCATACCGGCGCAGCGCCAGCTGGCGGTCGTCCATCGCTTCCTGCAGGGCCTGCTGCACCTCGCGCAGCAGGGTGCGCAGATCGGCCTGGTCCGGCGGGCTCGCCAGGGCGCGATCCATGGCGGCCAGCGCGTGGACGTGGGCGGTGAGGTGGTCACCGACCGCAACGTCCCGGCGCGGGCCGCGGCGGCTCATGTGGCCGCCAGCGCCTTGCCGGCCTTGCTGCCGGTCTCGCGGCCCAGCCGCGCCGCCAGCCAGCGGCCGGTCGCGGCCAGCGCCGGCAGGTCGATGCCGGTGCGCATGCCGATCCCGTGCAGCAGGTACACCACGTCTTCGCTGGCGACATTGCCGCTGGCGCCCTTGGCGTACGGGCAGCCACCGGCGCCGGACACGGCCGAGTCGATCACGCGAACGCCTTCTTCCAGGCACGCATCGATATTGGCCAGCGCCTGGCCGTAGGTGTCATGGAAATGCACGGCCAGCGCCGACATCGGCAATTCGGCGGCGACCGCGTGCAGCATCGCGCGGGCCTTGCGCGGGGTGCCCACGCCGATGGTGTCGCCCAGCGAGATTTCGTAACAGCCCATCTCGTGCAGGGCGCGCGCGACCCGCACCACCTCGCTGACCGCCACCTCGCCCTGGTACGGGCAGCCGAGCACGGTGGACACATAGCCGCGGACCTTGACCCCGTCGGCCTTGGCCCGTTCAAGGATCGGGGCGAAGCGCGCCAGCGATTCGTCGATGCCGGCGTTGGTGTTGGTGCGGTTGAAGGTTTCCGAGGCGGCGGTGAACACCGCCACTTCGGAAACGCCCACGGCGCGGGCACGGTCATAGCCCTGTTCGTTGGGCACCAGCACCGGGTAGGCGATGCCGGGGCGGCGCTCGATGCCGGCGTAAACCTCGGCGGCGTCGGCCAGCTGCGGCACCCAGCGCGGGCTCACGAAGCTGGTGGCTTCGATGGTGCGCAGGCCGGTCAGGGACAGCTGCCGGATCAGCTCGATCTTGTCGGCGGTGGCCACCGGCTGGGCTTCGTTCTGCAGGCCGTCGCGCGGGCCGACTTCGACGATGCGGACGACATCATCCATGGCAGGCCTCCCGGCGGACGGGACGGCGCACAGCAGGCTGCAGAAGGGGCAGGGGTCGGGTCACAGGGATACCAAGGGAAAGAGGGTGGCCCACGTTCCCCGGCGGGCCACGAAAGGGGGATACGCGGGCTGGGCGACAAAGCGGCCAGCCTGCGCTGAAGGATCGCGGTCGTCGGGGGCGACCGGGGGCGCTCAGCCCGGGCGGTGGCAGACCGCTTCGATATTGTTGCCGTCCGGGTCGAGCACGAACGCCCCGTAGTAGTTCGGGTGGTAGTACTCGCGGATGCCCGGGGCGCCATTGTCCTGGCCACCGGCGGCAAGTGCGGCGCGGTGGAACGCATCCACCGCCTCGCGGCTGTCGGCACTGAAGGCCACGTGCACGCCACCGTGGGCGCCGGGGGCGTTGCCGATCCAGAAGTCCGGCTTGCCGGTGCGGCCGAAGCCGGCATGGTCATGGTCGCCGGTCTGTTCGGCACTGACCTGCATCACCACGCTGATGCCCAGCGGGGCCAGGGCCTGCTGGAAGAACGACAGGCTGCGCGCGAAGTCGGCGCAGCGGATCCCGATGTGGTCGAGCATGCGTGTGTCCTCAGTCCTGGGTGACCCAATGCGGGGCGCGCTTGTCCAGGAAGGCGCCCAGGCCTTCCTGGCCTTCGGCCGACACCCGCAGGCGCGCGATCAGCGCGGCGTTGTCACGGTCCAGCGCGTCGCGGTCGCGACCCACGCTGACCCGGCGCACCAGTTCCTTGGCCGAGGCCGAGGCCACCGGGCCGGCCTTGTCCAGCAGGCCCAGCTGGCGCTGGACCGCCTCGTCGATGCGTTCAGGTTCGATCAGCTGGTGCACCAGGCCGATCCGCAGCGCGGTCTCGGCATCGAAATGCTCGCCGGTGGCAAACCAGCGGCGGGCCTGGCGCGGGCCGATCGCGTCGATCACGTAGGGGGAAATCACCGCCGGCAGCAGGCCCAGCCGGCTTTCGGTCAGCCCGAAGCGGGCGGCGGTGCTGGCAATGGCGATGTCGCAGCAGGCCACCAGGCCCACCCCGCCACCGAAGGCGGCGCCCTGGACCCGTGCGATGGTGGGCTTGGGCAGCTCGTCCAGGGTGCGCATCAGCCGGGCCAGGGCCAGCGAATCTTCGCGGTTGGCGTCCTCGCTGGCGGCGGCCATGCCGCGCATCCACTGCATATCCGCGCCTGCTGAAAACGACGCGCCCTGGCCGGCCAGCACCACCGCCCGGACCTGTTCGTCACGGCCGGCCGCCTCCAACGCTGCGGTGAGCTGGGCGATCAGGGCCGCATCGAAGGCGTTGTGCAGGGTGGGGCGGTTCAGCCACAGCGTCAGCACCGAGGCGCTGCGTTCTATCCGTAATGCATCACTCATGGGGGCAGGGGACCTGTGGTTGCTCCATACATGTACAGATCATAGCGGGCCGTGGGGCAGCGGCCATGACGCGACGCGGCGATGCTAGAATTGATAACCATTCCTATCAACCACAAGGCGCTCCGTGACGCTGTCCGATCTGCCTCTGCACAGCTCCGCCCTGGTGGAATCGGTGCAGGAACTACACGCCAACGATGCCATCGCCCGCCGGCTCAAGGAGCTGGGCTTCGTCAAGGGTGAAGATGTGCGTCTGGTCGCCCGTGGTCCGGTGGGCGGTGAGCCGCTGCTGGTACAGGTCGGGTTTACCCGTTTTGCCCTGCGCCGCAGCGAGGCCCGGCGCGTCCACGTGACCGCGTTGCCCGTCGGGGTGCCGGCATGAACGCGGCGACCGCAACCCTGCGCGTGGCGCTGGTGGGCAACCCCAACAGCGGCAAGACCGCGCTGTTCAACCAGCTCACCGGCAGCCGCCAGAAGGTGGCCAACTACACCGGCGTGACCGTCGAGCGCAAGGAAGGCCGCCTGCGTGCGCCGTCCGGCCGTGAGTTCGCCGTGCTCGACCTGCCGGGCGCCTACAGCCTGCAGCCGGCCAGCCTGGACGAAGCGATCACCCGCGACCTGTGCCGGGGCTTCTACCCGGGCGAGGCCGCGCCGGATGTGCTGCTGTGCGTGATCGACGCCACCAACCTGCGCCTGCACCTGCGCTTCGCGCTGGAACTGCGCGAGCTGGGCAAGCCGATGATCGTGGCGCTGAACATGGTGGACGCGGCCGAGCGCCGGGGCATCAAGATCGACGTGCCAGCGCTGGAACAGGCGCTCGGCGTGCCGGTGGTGGAAACCGTGGCGGTGCGCCGCAACGGTGCCCAGGCGCTGGTCGCGCGGCTGGACGCGATGGTGCCGCACCTGCAGGCGCCCGTGGCGGTACCGGACGCGGCGGCGGATTACCACGCGCAGGTGCGCGGCATCCTGGCCGCGTCGGTCAGCATGCCCACCCGCACCGCGAAGATCGACGACGCGCTGGACCGCTGGCTGCTGCACCCGGTGTTCGGGCTGATCACCCTGGTGGTGGTGATGTTCCTGATCTTCCAGGCGGTGTTTGCCTGGGCCACGCCGCTGATGGACGGTATCGAAGCCGGCTTCGGCTGGCTGGGCGAGTACGTGGCCGCGGTGCTGCCCGAAGGCCCGCTGACCAGCCTGATCACCGACGGCATCATTGCCGGCGTCGGCGGGGTGGTGGTGTTCCTGCCGCAGATCCTGATCCTGTTCGCCTTCATCCTGGCCCTGGAAGAATCGGGCTACCTGCCGCGCGCGGCGTTCCTGCTGGATCGCATGATGGCCGCCGCCGGGCTGTCCGGGCGCTCGTTCATCCCGCTGTTGTCCAGCTTCGCCTGCGCGGTGCCGGGCATCATGGCCACCCGCAGCATCCAGGACCCCCGTGATCGTCTGGCGACCATTCTGGTGGCGCCGCTGATGACCTGTTCGGCGCGGCTGCCGGTGTATGCGCTGCTGATTGGCGCATTCATTCCGGCCAAAACCCTGTGGGGCTTTGTCAGCCAGCAGGGGCTGGTGTTGTTCGGTCTGTACATGGCCGGCATCCTCAGCGCGCTGGCGATGTCGTGGGTGATGAAGAAGTGGCGCCGCGACAAGAGCGAGCACCCGCTGATGCTGGAGCTGCCGTCGTACCGCATTCCGCACCCGCGCGACCTGGCCGTGGGCCTGTACGAGCGCGGCATGATCTTCCTCAAGCGCGTGGGCGGCATCATCCTGTCGCTGACCATCCTGCTGTGGGTGCTGCTGAAGTTCCCGGCGGCCCCGGCCAACGCGACCATGCCGGCCATCGACTACAGCTTTGCCGGCCAGATCGGTCATGCCATGACCACGATCTTCGCGCCGCTGGGCTTCAACTGGCAGATCTGCATCGCCCTGATCCCGGGCATGGGCGCGCGCGAAGTGGCGGTGTCCTCGCTGGCCACGATCTATGCGCTGTCCGCCGCCGACGATGATGCGGCGATCCAGGCGCTGACCCCGGTGGTGGCCCATGGCTGGTCGCTGGCTACCGGCCTGTCGCTGCTGGTGTGGTTCATCTATGCGCCGATGTGCATTTCCACGCTGGCCACGATCAAGCGTGAAACCAACTCGTGGAAGCAGGTGGGCTTTGCCACCGTCTACCTGTTCGCGGCGGCCTACGTTGCCGCGCTGGTCACCTACCAGGTGACCGTGGCACTGGGCGGCGGCTGATGAGCACCGGCCTGCTGCTGCAGTACGTCGTGGTGGTGCTGATCGTCATGGTCAGTGCCTGGGTGGTGCTGAAGAAGCAGTTCCCCGGCACCGTGCGCAAGGCGCGTGCGGCGATCGCGTTGGGGCTGGTGAAGCCGCAGCGCGCCGCCTGGCTCCAGGCACTGGGGCGGAAGATCGCGCCCCCGGCCAGCGGCGGCGGTGGCGCGTGTGGCGGCTGCGACAGCTGCGGCCCAAGCACCCCGAAACAGCACTGAGTAGCGCCGGGCTCTGCCCGGCTGCTCTTCGGTCAATCGTTCGGGGATCTGACGCAGGCCGGGCAGAGCCCGGCGCTACGGAGGGTCTCTCGGCAGGTAGCCCGGTGCTGACGCATGCCGCGTAGCGCCGGGCTCTGCCCGGCTGCTCTTCGGCCGATCGTTCGGGGATCTGGCGCAGGCCGGGCAGAGCCCGGCGCTACGGAGGGTCTCTCGGCAGGTAGCGCGGATCCGACGCAAGCCACGTAGCGCCGGGCTCTGCCCGGCTGCTCTTCGGCGGATCGTTCGGGGATCTGACGCAGGCCGGGCAGAGCCCGGCGCTACGGAGGGTCTCTCGGCAGGTAGCCCGGAACCGAAGCAAGCCGCGTAGCGCCGGGCTCTGCCCGGCTACTCTTCGCTCCCTGATGCGGTGAACTGATGCAAGCCGGGCAGAGCCCGGCGCTACGGCGGGTCAGCGGGCCTGGCGGCCCAGCTGCTCGGCCTGCTGCAACCAGGCCTCGCGCTGCGCCGCGGAGGCGCTGCGTACCGGCCCGAAGCCGCTGATCTTCACCGGGCGGATGCCGCAGAATTCCAGGATCGTCCGCCGGATCTGCTGGTGCCCCGGCATGCGGTATACCCAGCGGAAGTACCAGGGCGGGGTGTCCAGGGTGGTGATCACCCGTGCGCTGCGTCCGGCCAGCAGCCGGTCCCACCACACCGAATCGGCGCGGTAGCGGAAGGCGACCCCGGGCAGGAAGGCGCGGTCGAAGAAACCTTTGAGCAACGCCGGCATGCCGCCCCACCAGGTGGGATACACCAGGACCAGATGCTCGCAGCCGGCGATGGCGGTGTTGATCTGCTCCAGGCCCGGCTCCAGCGGCTGGATCTGGCGGTAGCCGTGGCGCAGGATCGGGTCGAAGTCGATCTCGCCCAGCGCGAACAGCTGCACCGTGTGGCCGGCGGCGAGCGCGGCGTGTTGGTACCGCTCGGCCAGGGCGCCGCACAGGCTGTCGCGGTCGGGGTGGCCAAGCAGGATGACGATGGATCGGGACATGCGGGCGCTCGTTGCCGGGCGGTGCAGGCTACGGTCTGCCCCATGGGGCAGAGTCAAGCGGCCACGCACGCGCCCTGGGCGAGGCAGGCATCGAGCGGGCCGCTGTGGCCCTCGGCGGCCAGCACGGCGACCTCGGCACGCAGGTCGGTCAAGGCGCTGTCCAGCTGCCGCAGCCGCGCAAGGTCGGCGCGCACCGCCCGCTGGCGTGACGCCAGCAAGGCCTGCACCCGGTCCCAGTCGATGCTGCCATCGGGCCGTCGCAACGCAGCCACATCGGCCAGTCGGAAGCCCAGTACCAGCGCCTGACGGATCAACAGCACCAGGTTGAGGTCCTGTTCGCTGTAGTCGCGGTACCGGTTGATGCGCGGAACCGTGGCCAGCAGGCCGCGCGCCTCGTACAGGCGGATCGCCTTCTGGCTGGCGCCGCTGCGCCGGGCCACCTCGGAAATGCGCATGTCAGTCGCGCACCAGGCCGCCGTCCACCACCAGGTTCTGCCCGGTGACCGCGCGCGACCACGGCGAGGCGAAGAACAGCGCCGCATCGGCGAACTCGGCAGGCGTGGTCACGCTGCGCAGCGGGGTGTTGGCGGCGATGTAGTCGAACACCGCCTCGGGCGTGGCGGCGCTGGCGTCGGTGGTGCGCAGCAGGCCACCGGACAGCATGTTCACGGTGATGCCGTCCGGACCGAGGTCGCCGGCCAGGGTGCGGGTCAGCGACAGCAGCGCGGCCTTGGCGGCGGTGTAGTCGTGGTAGGGCACCACCGGGTTCTGGAACAGGTTGGTGCCGATGTTGATCACCCGTCCGAAGTGCTGCGCGCGCATGCCGGGCAGCGCGGCCTGCACGGTGTTCAGCGCGCCTTGCACGCTGCCGTCGAACTGCGCGCGGAACGCAGGCCAGGCGATGGTGTCGGCCTTGGCGCGCGCGTCGCCGTTGAAGGAGAAGGCGGCCAGTGCATTGTTGACCACGCAGTTGATCGGGTGACCGAAGTGCGCGTGGGCGCGGGCGAACAGGGCATCGACCTGACGCCGGTCGGTGACATCGGCCTGCACCGCCAACGTGGTCGGCCCCAGTTCGGCCGCCAGTGCCTGCGCCGCATCGGCGCTGTGCAGGTAGTTGATCACCACCTGCGCGCCCTCGCGGACGAATGCACGTACCAGGTGCTGGCCGAGCCCGCGGGCGCCGCCGGTGACAAGAACGCGTTGCTGCGAAAGCTGCATGGGCGATGGCCTTGAAAAACAGGCGCACAGGGTAGCAAGCGGGCGCATGCGTGCCGTATTTCCCCTTGTGCAGGCCTGCGCGCACCGCTAGCCTGCGGGCATGACCACTCCCCCTCTTCGTTTGCTCATCCACGGCGCGTCCGGACGCATGGGCCAGGCCCTGCTGCGTCTCGCCGCCGAGAATCCTTCCCTGCAGATCGTCGCCGCAGTGACCCGCCGGTCGCCGGCGCAACGGGTGGTGGACGGTGTGCCGCATTTCGCCAGCAGTGAACTGGCCGGTGCGCCCACGTTCGACGTGGCCATCGACTTCAGCCTGCCCGAAGGCTTCGACCCGATCCTGGCACTGTGCGTCGAACGGGGGGCCGGGTTGGTGTCAGGCACCACCGGCATCAGCGAGGCGCAGCGCCAGGCGCTGATCCAGGCGGCCGCCAGCATCCCGCTGGTATGGGCGTCGAACTTCAGCCTGGGCGTGGCGGTACTGGACGAGCTGGTCGAGCGCGCCGCAGCCGCGCTGGCCGGCTGGAACTGCGACATCGTCGAGTCGCACCACGTGCACAAGCAGGACGCGCCCTCCGGGACCGCGCTGACGCTCGGGGCCGCGGCGCAGAAGGGCGGGGCAGACCCGCACTACGCCAGCCTGCGCGCCGGGGACATCGTGGGCGAGCACCTGGTCCAGTTCACCGGGCTGGGCGAGCGTATCGAGTTGACCCACCGTGCCACCAACCGCGACATCTTCGCCCGCGGCGCCCTGTTTGCCGCCACCCAGCTGGCCGGCCGCGCGCCGGGCAGCTACCGGGTCCGCGACCTGCTGGCCGGCGCCACGCCCGCCGTTGCTGGCTGAACGGGCCGGCTGAACAGGCCGGCCGGTCGATCGGGGCCGACCGGCCCGGCGGGGCCGGGAGCGGTGCGCTGGCTGAACCCCGGGCGCGGTGATTGCGCCCGTACGTCAGCGCATGCATGTAAACGCTGGCGTCGCAGCCCCCTTGCCTTTACAATTCCCGCTCGCCGAATCACGACAGCCGGACCGGTCCCGCACCGCAGTCCGCGCTTTTTTGCAGCCGCTTTTTCGTGGAGCGCAGGCGTGACTTCGGTGCCCCCATCGGTAGCCAAAGTGAGATCTCCGTGACCCAAGCCGCAATCCTCGTCCTCGAAGACGGCACCGTATTCGAGGGCGAATCCGTAGGCGCGCCCGGCCTGTCCGTCGGCGAGGTGGTGTTCAACACCGCCATGACCGGTTATCAGGAAGTGCTGACTGATCCTTCCTACGCCCGGCAGATGGTCACGCTGACCTACCCGCATATCGGCAACACCGGCATGACCGACCAGGACGACGAGGCCCACAAGGTGTGGTCGGCCGGTTTGATCGTGCGCGACGTGCCGCGCCGTCCCAGCAACTGGCGCAGCCAGGTGTCGCTGCAGGACTGGCTGCTGCAGCGCGGCGTGGTGGCCATCTCCGGTATCGATACCCGCAAGCTGACCCGCATTCTGCGCGAACGCGGCGCCCAGAACGGCGCGCTGATGGCCGGCGAGGGCCTCAACGTGGACACGGCCCTGGAAGCCGCACGCAAGTTCCCCGGCCTGAAGGGCATGGATCTGGCCAAGGTGGTGAGCACCGACAAGGCTTACCCGTGGACCGAAGGCCAGCTGGACCTGGACAACAACGAGTTCGTCAGCGCCGCGCCCAGATTCAACGTGGTGGCCTACGACTTCGGCGCAAAGCTCAACATCCTGCGCATGCTGGCCGAGCGTGGCTGCGACATCACCGTGGTGCCGGCGCAGACCCCGGCCGCCGACGTGCTGGCGATGAACCCGGACGGCGTGTTCCTGTCCAACGGCCCGGGCGACCCGGAACCGTGCGACTACGCGATCGAGGCGATCAAGGTGTTCCTGGACAAGAAGCTGCCGGTGTTCGGCATCTGCCTGGGCCACCAGCTGCTGGCGCTGGCCTCCGGCGCCAAGACGGTCAAGATGGGCCACGGCCACCACGGCGCGAACCACCCGGTGCAGGACCTCGACGATGGCCGGGTGATGATCACGTCGCAGAACCACGGCTTCGCGGTGGATGAAGCCACGCTGCCGGCCACCCTGCGCGTGACCCACCGCTCGCTGTTTGATGGCACCAACCAGGGCATCGCACGTACCGACGTGCCGGCGTTCTCGTTCCAGGGCCATCCGGAAGCCTCGCCGGGTCCGCACGACGTGGCGCCGCTGTTCGACCGTTTCGTGACCCTGATGGCGCAGGCCAAGGCCTGATCCGCCGCCGCCGGCGACCCCGGCGGCATCGCGACGGAACGCGAGTCCCTGCAGTGCCGCAGCCCTTGGCGCGGCGCTGCACCCCCGGAAGTTTCCTGATCGACAGCGTGCGATCACCCCGACACGCTGTACTGACTTAGAGAAGACAATGCCCAAGCGCACTGACCTTAAAACCATCCTCATCATCGGTGCTGGCCCGATCGTCATCGGCCAGGCCTGTGAGTTCGACTACTCCGGCGCGCAGGCCTGCAAGGCGCTGCGTGACGAGGGGTATCGCGTGGTGCTGGTCAACAGCAATCCGGCCACGATCATGACCGACCCGGAGATGGCCGACGCCGTCTACATCGAGCCGATCAACTGGCAGACGGTCGAGAAGATCATCGCCAAGGAAAAGCCCGACGCACTGCTGCCGACCATGGGCGGCCAGACCGCGCTGAACTGCGCACTGGACCTGGCCGACAACGGCGTGCTGGAGAAGTACAACGTTGAACTGATCGGCGCCAAGCGCGACGCGATCCGCATGGCCGAAGACCGCGAGCTGTTCCGCGTGGCCATGGGCGAGATCGGCCTGGACTGCCCGTCGGCCGCCGTCGCGCACACGCTGGAAGAAGCGATCGAGATCCAGACCCGCGTCGGCTACCCGACCATCATCCGCCCCAGCTTCACCCTGGGCGGCAGCGGCGGCGGCATCGCCTACAACCGCGAAGAGCTGGTCGATATCGTGACCCGCGGCCTGGAACTGTCGCCGACCACCGAAGTGCTGGTCGAAGAGTCGGTGCTGGGCTGGAAGGAATTCGAAATGGAGGTGGTGCGCGACACCGCCGACAACTGCATCATCGTCTGCTCGATCGAGAACCTGGACCCGATGGGCGTGCACACCGGTGACTCGATCACCGTGGCCCCGGCCCAGACCCTGACCGACAAGGAATACCAGCGCCTGCGCGATGCGTCCATCGCCGTGCTGCGCAAGATCGGCGTGGATACCGGCGGTTCCAACGTGCAGTTCGGCATCAGCCCGACCACCGGCCGCGTGGTGGTGATCGAGATGAACCCGCGCGTGTCGCGTTCGTCGGCGCTGGCCTCCAAGGCCACCGGCTTCCCGATCGCCAAGGTCGCCGCCAAGCTGGCGGTCGGTTACACCCTGGACGAATTGAAGAACGAGATCACCGGCGGCCTGACCCCGGCCTCGTTCGAGCCGTCGATCGACTACGTCGTCACCAAGATTCCGCGCTTTGCCTTCGAGAAGTTCCCGGCCGCCGATGCGCGCCTGACCACCCAGATGAAGTCGGTGGGCGAGGTGATGGCGATGGGCCGCACCTTCCAGGAATCGCTGCAGAAGGCCCTGCGTGGCCTGGAAACCGGCAAGATCGGGCTGGACCCGACCGGCCTGGACCTGGCCAACGAAGACGACATCACCACCATCAAGCGCGAGCTGAAGGCCCCGGGCCCGGAGCGTCTGTTCTTCGTGGGTGACGCGTTTCGTGCCGGCTTCAGCGTGGAAGACGTGTTCGCGCTGTCGCACATCGACCCGTGGTTCCTGGACCAGATCGAAGAGATCATCCAGGCCGAAGCACAGGTCACGGCCGATGGTATCGACGCACTGGACGGCGCACGCCTGCGCAAGCTCAAGCGCGCCGGTTTCTCCGACGCCCGCCTGGCCGAACTGACCGGCACCAATGAAGCGGCCGTGCGCGCGCTGCGCCGTGCGCACAAGGTGCGCCCGGTGTACAAGCGCGTGGATTCCTGCGCCGCCGAGTTCGGCACCAGCACCGCCTACCTGTACTCGACCTACGAGGACGAGTGCGAGGCCGCGCCGAGCAACCGCGACAAGATCATGATCCTGGGCGGCGGTCCGAACCGCATCGGCCAGGGCATCGAGTTCGACTACTGCTGCGTGCACGCGGCCCTGGCGCTGCGCGAGGATGGTTATGAAACCATCATGGTCAACTGCAACCCGGAAACCGTCTCCACCGACTACGACACCTCCGACCGCCTGTACTTCGAGCCGCTGACGCTGGAAGACGTGCTGGAGATCGTCGAGCTCGAACAGCCGAAGGGCGTGATCGTGCAGTACGGCGGCCAGACCCCGCTGAAGCTGGCGCGCGCGCTGGAAGCCAACGGCGTGCCGGTGATCGGCACCTCGCCGGACTCCATCGACCTGGCCGAAGACCGCGAGCGCTTCCAGCAACTGGTGGACAAGCTGGGCCTGAAGCAGCCGCCGAACCGCATCGCCCGCAACGACCAGGAAGCCCTGCTGCTGGCGCGCGAAATCGGCTACCCGCTGGTGGTGCGCCCGAGCTACGTGCTGGGCGGCCGCGCGATGGAAATCGTGTACGGCGAATCCGACCTGGCCCGCTACGTGCGTGACGCGGTGAAGGTGTCCAACGATTCGCCGGTGCTGCTGGACCGCTTCCTGGACAACGCGGTGGAAGTGGACGTGGACATCATTGCCGACAAGGACGGCAACGTGCTGATCGGCGGCGTGATGGAGCACATCGAAGAAGCCGGCGTGCATTCGGGCGATTCGTCCTGCTCGCTGCCGCCGTACTCGCTGTCGGCTGAAACCCAGGCCGAGCTGCGTCGCCAGGTGGTGGAGCTGGCCAAGGCCCTGAACGTGGTCGGCCTGATGAACACCCAGTTCGCGATCCAGGCCGGCGAGAACGGCGAGGACATCGTGTACCTGCTGGAAGTGAACCCGCGTGCCTCGCGCACCGTGCCGTTCGTGTCCAAGGCCACCGGCATGGCGCTGGCCAAGATCGCCGCGCGCTGCATGGCCGGCAAGACCCTGGCCGAGCAGGGCGCCACCAAGGAAATCGTGCCGGACTACTACTCGGTCAAGGAAGCGATCTTCCCGTTCGCCAAGTTCCAGGGCGTCGACCCGATCCTCGGGCCGGAAATGCGCTCCACCGGTGAGGTGATGGGTGTGGGCCGCAGCTTCAGCGCCGCCTTCGCACGTGCGCAGGAGGCCGGTGGCATCAAGGCCCCGCCGTTGGGCAAGGCGTTCGTGTCGGTGCGTGACCCGGACAAGCAGCGCGTGCTGCCGGTGGCCAAGCTGCTGCTGGAGCGTGGTTACACGCTGGTGGCAACCCGTGGCACCGGTGCGTGGCTGCAGCAGCACGGCATGGACTGCGAGATCGTCAACAAGGTGGTCGAAGGCCGTCCGCACATCGTCGACTCGATCAAGAACGGCGAGATCGTGTATATCGTCAACACGACCGAAGGGCGTGCGGCGATCAACGACTCGTTCTCGATCCGTCGCGAGGCGCTGCAGCACCGCGTCACCTATTCGACCACCATTGCCGGCGCCAAGGCGCTGGTGCAATCACTGGAATTCCGCGGGACCGGCCCGGTCTGGTCGCTGCAGGAACTGCACAAGGAGTTGAACGCATGAGAGCACCGATCACGTTGAAGGGCGCGCAGCGTCTGCGCGAAGAGCTGGACCACCTGAAGTCGGTCAAGCGCCCCAAGGTCATCGCGGCGATCGCCGAAGCGCGCGAACACGGCGATCTCAAGGAGAACGCCGAGTACCACGCCGCGCGTGAGGAGCAGGGTTTCATCGAAGGCCGCATCAAGCAGCTGGAAGGCGAGCTCTCGCACGCCGAGATCATCGACATCACCAAGCTCAACGCTGGCAGCAAGGTGGTGTTTGGTGCCACCGTCGAGCTGTCGGACGTGGAAAGCGACGAGGAAAAGCGCTACCAGATCGTGGGTGACCTGGAAGCGGACATCAAGCTTGGCCTGATCGCCATCTCCTCGCCGCTGGCGCGTGCGTTGATCGGCAAGCTGGAAGGCGATGCGGTCACCATCGACGCACCGGCCGGCCAGCGCGAGTACGAAATCGTCAGCGTCCAGTACCTGGACTGAAACGATGGCCACCGCGACGCTGCTGCTGCCGGCCCGCAGCCGTTTTCCCGCCGCGCCCTTGCCCGATGACGTGGCAAAGGCGCTGGGGCGGGCCGAGCGCAGCAGTGTCCAGGCCGGCGAGCGTGCCCAGCTGCAGCGGCATTTCCAGCTGCAGCCGGCGCATTGGCCGGTGGCCGCGCTGACCCGCCAGCTTGACGTGGGCGATGCCGCCGATGCGATCTGGCTGCGTGCCGACCCGGCCAACGTGGTGCCGGACATGCAGGGCGCGCGGATGATGGGCCACGGCGACACGCTGCGGCCCGATGCACAGGACGCGGCGCAGCTACTGCCGGCCCTGCAGCCGCTGTTTGCCGGTTTCGGGTTTACCCTCGATGCGCCGGTACCCTCACGCTGGTACCTGCGCCTGCCACCGGGCACCCACCTTCCCGAGTTCGACACGCCCGACGATGTGTTGGGCGATGACCTGTTCGCCCACCTGCCCGAGGGCGACGCCGGGCGCCGTTGGCGCGCGCTGCTGACCGAGGCGCAGGTGGTGCTGCACACCCATGACTGGAACCAGCAGCGGGTCGCCGATGGCAAACGGCCGATCAACTCCC
The DNA here is from genome assembly GCF_040548725.1 of Stenotrophomonas sp. 2619. Classification (NCBI taxonomy): domain Bacteria; kingdom Pseudomonadati; phylum Pseudomonadota; class Gammaproteobacteria; order Lysobacterales; family Lysobacteraceae; genus Stenotrophomonas; species Stenotrophomonas sp. 2619. The sequence goes on from NZ_JBEPSF010000003.1 coordinate 23,040, forward strand.
TGTGGTTCTGGGGCGGCGGCGAGCTGCCGCAGGCGGTACAGACCCCGCATGCCCAGGTGCGCAGCCGGGAGTCGCTGCTGCAGGCCTTGGCCCGCGCGGCCGGCGTGCATGCCGATGGCGAACAGCAGGTGGATGCGCTGGTCGACCTGCGCCAGCTGCGTTCGCTGGAGCAGCTAGGCAACGATGCGATCCGCCCGCTGCTGTCGGCGTTGCAGCGCGGCGAGCTGCGTCGGCTGGTGCTGGATTTCGAGGACGGCGTGCGCTTCGAGATCGACAAGGGCCAGCGCTGGCGCTTCTGGAAGAAGCCGGTCCAGCTTCACGACACCTGAGTACAGCGCCGACCGAGGGTCGGCGTTCCTGCCTCTGGCCAGCGCCAGGGCTCAGCGCAATTCTGTCTCGAACGTGGCCAGGTGCCAGAAGCCGCCCGGCATGGCCCGGCACAGCCCGGTCACGTATTCGCGGCTCACCACGAACCGCGTGCCATCCCACACCCAGTAGCGCCCGAACCCGCAGCGGCCCAGCGTCCGCTCGTCCCTCTCTTCGTAGAGCACCGCGTCCGGAGGCCGCAGGAACACGTGCGCGGTGGTGACCAGCGCCGGCTCGAACGGCGGTTGCGCGCGGATCACCCAGCTCGGTCCGCTCGCGTAGTAGCCCGGCCCGTGGCAGGTCATCGACACCAGCAGGTGCACCGCGTCCAGCCGGTGCACGTCCAGTGACGTCGATTCAACCCGATCCTCCTGCCATGCGCACACCGCCTGCATGTCGCGGCCGGCCAACAGCGCGTCCATCAGGTCCTTGCGTTCGGCAAGCGCCGCATCGTTCGGCCGTGTTTCCGCCAGCGGTGGCGGATTCTTCAGCACCGGCCTGGGCAAGGCCGGCGGTACGCTCGACTCCGGCCGGGTGCCGCGTTGGATCAGCGCACCGGGGGTGTCGAGCCGGTCCTGCGCCGCGTCCATCTTCAGCAGCAGGGCCGTGGCACCGCGGTTGGAAATGGGCCAGGCGCTGCCGGCCGCATCAACGATCGCGATGGGCGCATCACGCCGCAGCGCGACCAGCAGCGCCTCGACCTGCGCATGGCTGAGCGTGGCCGGTGCCTCGGGCTGCGTGGGAACCACCGTACCCAGCGCACGGCCGTCCACGCGCAGCTGCAGCGCGCCGGTGGGCCTGGGCGCCGGCGTCTTCTCACCGGCATCCCCGTATTGGGCGCCGTCCACGTAGCCCAGCATCACCGTGACCGGGGTATCCGGCCCGCCGGCACGTTCCAGCAGCAGGCTGAAGGCCAACGGTGCGTCGGCGCTGAATCCGGCGGCGCGGCAGGTTCGGGTGTTGTCACAGGCCAGCAGCCAATCGTGCTCGAAGAACGACGTACCCAGTGAGGAAGCCGTCGCGGCGGTGACCGGTGCCAGCGAGAGGGCCATGGCCAGGCGCAGCGGCAATGCAGAGAGAGGCATGAAAAAGCCGGGTGGAAGCGGGCAGGGAGTATCCAACATCGGCGCATGCACGGGAACGCACGTGTCGACCGATACACCCGCAGCGCAGCTGCCGGAGCCAGCCGGTATCATGGCGGCACTCTCTGCAACCCGGCGATGCCGATGTCTTCCACCGCCGCTGCTGCGCCGCTCTCCGCTTCCCCGACCACCACGCACGCCGTCACCCTGCAGCGTCGCGACGCAGTGCCCGTGGCTGGCTGGCCCGACGACATGCTGCCGCTGCTGCAGCGCCTGTATGCCGCACGCGGTGTCACCGATGCGGCGCAGGCGCAGCCAAAGCTGGCGCAGCTGCACGCGCCGGAGCTGATGGGCAGCATGCAGGCTGCAGTGAACCTGCTGGCCGAGGCGATTGCCAGCAACGCGCGCATTCTGGTGGTGGGCGATTTCGACTGCGACGGCGCCACGGCATGCGCGGTGGGTGTGCGCGGGCTGCGCATGCTCGGCGCACGCGACGTGGTGCACGCGGTACCCAACCGCATCCTGCACGGGTATGGCCTGTCGCCGTCGTTGGTGGCCGACCTGGCGCACCTGCAGCCGGGCCTGCTGGTCACCGTCGACCACGGCATTGCCTGCCATGCCGGCGTCGCGGCGGCCAAGGCGCTGGGCTGGAAAGTGCTGGTCACCGACCATCACCTGCCCGGCGAATTGCTTCCGCCGGCCGACGCGCTGGTGGACCCGAACATCAGCGGCGATGCCTTCCCCAGCAAGGCGCTGGCCGGCGTGGGCGTGATCTTCTACGTGTTGATGGCGCTGCGTCGCCACCTGCGCGAACAGGGGGCGTTTGCCGCGACCCGCGAGCCGGACCTGCTGACCCTGCTGGACCTGGTCGCGGTGGGCACCGTGGCCGACCTGGTGGCGCTCGACGCCAACAACCGTGCGCTGGTCGCGGCCGGGCTGCGCCGCCTGCGTGCCGGGCAGGGCTGCGTGGGCCTGCAGGCCCTGATCGAGGCCAGCGGCCGCGATCCGGCACGGCTGAGCGCCACCGACATCGGATTCGCGCTGGGCCCGCGCTTGAATGCCGCCGGGCGCCTGGAAGACATGGCGCTGGGCATCGAACTGCTGCTCACCGAAGACCGCGGCCAGGCCCGCGAGATCGCCCGGACCTTGGAGCAGATCAACGCCGAGCGCCGCGCGGTGCAGCAGCTGATGACCGACGACGCCGAACTGGCGGTGTCGCGCGCGATGCTCACTGCCGAAGGCGAACGCCCGATCGCCGCGTGTCTGTTCGATGCCGAGTGGCATCCGGGCGTGGTGGGGCTGGTGGCTTCGAAGATGAAGGACCGCCTGCATCGTCCGGTGATTGCGTTTGCCCCGTCTGAACCGGGCAGCGATTCACTGCGTGGCTCGGCACGCTCGATCCCCGGCTTCCACATCCGTGACGCGCTGGCGCTGGTCAATGCCGCGCACCCGGGCCTGATCGACAAGTTCGGTGGCCACGCCATGGCGGCGGGACTGAGCCTGCCGCACGCACGCTTCGAGGATTTCCAGCGGGCGTTCGTGGCCGTGGTCGAATCCAGCATGGACCCGGCCTCGCTGCAGCAGTTGCTGCTGAGCGATGGCGAGCTGGCACCGGGGGAGCTGGATTTCCGCCACGCCGAAGCACTGCGCCTGGCCGGCCCGTGGGGGCAGGGCTTCCCCGAGCCGCTGTTCGACGGTTACTTCCAGGTGGCGCGCTGGCAGGTGCTGAAGGAGAAGCACCTGAAACTCAGCCTGCGCGTGCCTGGCCGTGCCGAACCGATCAATGCGATCCACTTCAGTGGCTGGAAGGGCACCGCCCCGGCCAATCATGTGCATATCGCCTACCGTCTGGTCAGCGATGACTATCGCGGCGGCGGCGCGATCCAGCTGATCGTGGAGCACTGCGCCGACGTGTGAATGCTGCGCGCGAGGCGCGCAGCACCGGTGCCGCTGTTTACTCCTGCACCTTGGTCACCAACGTCGGCATTTCCCAGGCGCCGCCGGCCGTGACCAGCCGGCACAGCCCGGTGCTGGAGACTTCAGTCTTCACAAACTGGGTGCCGGTCCAGCCCCAGGTGGTGCTGTAGAAGCAGTCGCCCAGGCCGCGGCCCTTGTGCGATTCGCCGATGGTGCGCACGTCATCGCCCGCGCCCGAGGTAGTCACCAGCCGGGGCTGGTACGGGGCGCGGTCGTTGACCACCCAGTAGCCGTCACCGGTGTTGTAGGCCGCGCGCCAGCAGGCCTGCGAGACCAGCAGCTTGTCCGCGCTCAGGCGCTGCACGGTGATCTCCTGCGGGCCTTCATTGGAGATCACGCTGTCGCCCGGGTGCAGGGCCTCGCAGTCGTCGGCCGAGGTCGATGCGGCCAGCGCAGCGCGCAGTGCCTTCGATTCGCCCAGTGCTTCATCGGCGGGGCGGGTCGGCACCACCTTGGCCAGCTTCACCACCGGCATCGTCACGGCCGGCAGCACCGTGTTTTCCGCCTTGGTGCCCTTGCGGACCAGCGCGCCCGGCGTGCCCAGCCGGCCCTGGAACTCGTCCATCTTCAACAGCACCGCCGAGGCGCCGCGATCGGACACCGTCCAGCGCTTGCCGTCGTTGCCGGTCAGCACGATCCTGCTGGTGCCGGTCAGGGTGGACAGCAAGGTCTTCACCTGCGCCGGCGAGAGCACGGCGGTGCCGTCCGCGGCCTTGTACGCCAGCGCGCCCAGCTTCGTGTCGTTGATCTGCAGTGACAACTGCCTGGGCAGTTTGGTTTCGTCGTACTGGCCGAGCATCACCTCGGCCTTGACCGGCTGGTCGGGCCCGGCCAGCCGGGTCAGCAGGATCGACACCGGTGCATTGCCACCGTCCTCGTCGTTCTGGTAGCCGGCCGCGCGGCAGGTGCGGGTGTTGTCGCAGGCCAGCGTCCAGTCGTTGTGGGTGAAGCTCAGGCCGCTGACGGCGGCGGCGGGTGCGGCGTGGGCGGGCAGCCACGGGGCCAGCATCAGCAGGGGGAGCAGGGCGGACAGGCGCATGCGGGACATCCTTGTAATGACGCAATGGGGGAGCGGCATCTTGGCCCACTGCGGCGGACACGCCAAGCCTTGCAGCGGCTCAACCCCGTTTGCCGGCATGGTCCGTTCAACCTGCTGTCATCCAATCAGGAGCGTCACATGCAACGCACACTTCGTGGGATCGGCATGCTGGGCATGCTGCTGCTGGGCACGCAGGCCGGCCTCGCGCAGGCACGCACGGCGCCGCGTCCGCCGCCGGTGACGCCGGTGCTGCAGGTGGCCGGGGCCGAGGTGCCGGTGCAGCTGCGCCAGGTGCGCCTGGACAGCCGCGTGGTGGCGGGCCTGGGCGAGACCCGCATCGAGATGACCTTCTTCAACCCCAACCGCCGCGTGCTGGAAGGGCAGCTCGAATTCCCGCTGGCCGACGGCCAGCAGGTGGCCGGGTTCGCGCTGGACATCGACGGCGTGCTCCGCGACGCGGTGCCGGTCCCCAAGGCGCAGGGCCGCCAGGTCTTCGAGGCGATCGAGCGGCGCCGGGTCGACCCGGGCCTGCTGGAGCAGACCGCGGGCAACCAGTTCCGCCTGCGCGTGTACCCGATCCCGGCCCACGGCAGCCGCCGCATCGTGCTCACCTTCCGTGACACCCTGCCGGTGGATGCACAGGGGTTGCGCTGGGCCATGCCGCTGCAGTTCGCACGGGGCGCCGAGGAAGTGGTGCTGCGGATGGAAGCCCGGGGCACCGGTGCCCCCACGGCGATCCAGCCGTCGCCCTGGAAGTTCGGCCCCGAACAGGGCGCCTATGTTGCGCAGTGGCAGGGGCGCGGTGATGCATTGCCGGCACAGGTGCTGTGGCGGCTGCCGCTGGTGCGGCAGCCCGACGTGGTCACCGGCCTGCACGAGGGGCAGCGCTATCTGCTGGCGCAGGTGCCGGTGCCGGCGCAGGCTACGCCGCGGGTGCTGCCCAGGCGGGTGGGGCTGGTGTGGGACGCGTCCGGTTCGGCGCGCCAGCGGGACCGGGCCGCGGAATTCGCGGTGCTGGATCGCTACTTCGGTGCGCTGGGCACGGGCGAGGTGGACCTGACCGTGCTGCGCGACCGCGCCGAGCCCTCGCGCCGCTTCCGTATCCAGGGCGGCGACTGGAGTGCGTTGAGGACGTACCTGACCGGCCTGCCGCTCGACGGCGCCAGCGCGCTTGGCGCGTGGACGCCGCGCGCCGACGTCGGCGAGTACCTGCTGGTCAGTGACGGCCTCTCCAACTACGGCACGCCGGCGCCGCCGGCACTGGCCTCAGGTCAGCGCCTGTACGCGCTCAGCAGCGCCGGCGCGCGCACCGACGGCGCACGCCTGCGTGCGTGGACCGGTGCCCACCACGGCCAGACACTGGTGCTGTCCAGCGCGGCCGAGGTTGAGGCGGTGCTGCCCTTGTTGCTGCAGCAACCGGCGCAGGTAGTGGCGCTGCGCGGTACCGGCGTGGACCAGCTGGTAGCCGACGCGAGCGCGGCCAGCCAGGGCTGGGTGCGGGTGTCCGGCCGGGTGCAGCGCGCTGATGGCGTGGTGGAGGTGCAGGTGCGCCTGGCCGATGGCCGCGACCACACCCAACGGATCCCGCTGGCCGGTTCGCGCGCCCTGGACGGTGGGCTGGTGGCCCAGGCCTGGGCCAGCGCCACGCTGGCCGGTTACGCGGCCGACCCGGTGGGCAACGCCGCGGTGATCGGCACGCTGTCGCAGCAGTTCGGGATGGTCGGTGCGGATACCTCGCTGCTGGTGCTGGAGACCCTGGGCGACTACCTGCGCCATGGCATCCGCGCCCCGGCACCGCTGCGCGCCGACTACGACCGCCTGCATGCGGTGCGCATCGACGACGAACAGCAGGCACGTGCGCGACGGCTGGATCAGATCGCGGCGCAGTTCGCCGAACGCGAGCGCTGGTGGAATACGCGCTGGCCCAAGGGGACGCCCGCGACCCAGCCGGTGCTGACCAAGGCCGCGCCCATGGCCGCGCCCATGGCGGTTGCCGCTGCGGATGCGACGGTATACATGGAGGCGCGCGCCAATGACGTGGTTGCCCCGCCGTCGCCGCCCGCACCGCCGGCGCCGATGGCACTGGACGCTGCGCCGCAGGGCAACCTGGAGGCGGTCGCCGGCGCCGGCAGCAAGCGCAGCCGCAGCGCCAACAGCGGCGCCATCGCCGTCACGCTGGCCGCCTGGGAACCCGATTCGGCCTATGCCCGTCGCCTGCGCGGTGCCGCACCGGCGCAGCTGTACGCGCTGTACCTGGCCGAACGCGAGCAGCACAGCGACAGCAGCGCGTTCTACCTGGACGTAGCCGATCTGCTGCTGGCCGCCGGACAGCGCGAGCTGGGCCTGCGCGTATTGTCCAACCTGGCCGAGATGCAGCTGGATAACCGCCATGTGCTGCGCGTGCTGGGCTACCGCCTGATGCAGGCCAATGCGCCGGACCTGGCGGTGCCGGTGTTCCGCCAGGTACTGCGGCTGGGCGAGGAAGAGCCGCAGAGCTTCCGCGACCTGGGCCTGGCGCTGGAGGCCAGCGGCCAGTACCAGCCCGCGCTGGACGCGCTCAACGAGGTGGTGGTGCGGCCCTGGGACAGTCGTTTCGATGGCATCTCGCTGATCGCCCTGGACGAACTCAACACCCTGGCGGCGCGCGAGCGGGTGGATGCCCGCGCCGTCGATCCGCGCCTGCGCCGGGCGCTGCCGCTGGACCTGCGGGTGGTGCTCAGCTGGGACAGCGACAACAGCGACATGGATCTGTGGGTGACCGATCCGAACGGCGAGCGCGCCTACTACGGCAATCGTCTCACCTACCAGGGCGGGCAGATGTCGCAGGACTTCACCGGCGGCTACGGGCCGGAGCAGTTCTCGCTGCGCGATGCCAAGCCCGGCAAGTACAAGGTGGAGGCGAACTTCTTCGGCAGCCGCGAACAGCTGGTCACCGGGGCCACCACCTTGAGCCTGCGCCTGAGCACGCACTGGGGCACCGGCAAGCAGCGCGACCAGCAGGTCACGATGCGCCTGAAGGACCGCGCGGATACCGTGCTCGTCGGCGAGTTCGAGGTGCGCTAGCACGTCACCGCGGGCCGACAGAACGCAGGGCAGGGCGACACGGATGACGTCGCCCTGTCTGCACCGGGGCAGGCGGCTACAATCCCGTGTCTGCCCCTATTTCCCCCGGCCCTTCTGCATGGACCCTGTCATGGCCCCCGCCGCGCCGGTGCGCTGGCGCCCCGCCACCCGCTTCCTGGTCTGGTCGGCCATCCTGCTCACTACTGCGGTCGCCAATGCCTTCGTCGAGGTGATGGACGCCCAGCGCCGTGGCGATGGCCTGGCACTGTGGGAGCCGATGATCTGGGAGCTCAGCAGTGTCGTCATGATCCTGCTGACCCAGCCGTTGCTGTGGTGGGGCTGCAAGCGCTGGCCACTGCACGCCGATACCTGGAAGCGACGGCTGCCGGCGTACCTGCTGGCCAGCGTGGCGTGGTCGCTGGTGCATGTGGTGGGGATGATGGCCATCCGTCACGTGTCCTATGCGGCGCTGGGCCACCACTACGAAGACGGCTCCCCCTGGCCGACGCGGCTGGTGTACGAGTACCTCAAGGATGTGCGTGCGTTCTTCAGCTTCGTGGCGATCGAACACTTCTTCAGCTGGTTCGGGCGGCGTCGGCAGGGCGAGGCGCACCTGTTGGCCGTCGCCGACGATGCCCCGCCGCAGGAGGCCCAGGCCGTGGAGCGCCCCGAACGCTTCCTGGTGCGCAAGCTGGGCCGGGATTTCCTGGTGGCCACCGCCGATATCGAATACGCCCAGGCCGCCGGCAACTACGTCAACCTGCGCGTGCGCGGGCATGACTATCCGTTGCGCAGCACCATGGCGGCGCTGGAGGAGCGGCTGGATCCGGCGACCTTCGTGCGTGCCCACCGCAGTTGGGTGGTAAACGTGCGCCGGCTGGTCTCGATCGAGCCCCTGGACGGCGGTGAGGCGCTGCTGCACATGGACGATGGCGGGCGGGTGCCCTGCAGTCGTCGGCAGCTGCCGGCATTCCGCCAGGCATTGGCGGCGCAGGCCACCGGCTGACGGCGGAGCGCCGCCAGCCGGCGTGGCATCCCGGCAGACCGGGATGCCGTCAGGCAGCTCAGCGCTTGCCGTCTTTCTTGATCATCGCGTCGATGCGACCGGCACGTGCTTCCGAGCCCGGGTGCGAGGACATCAGGCCACCTTCGCTGGACAGCTTGCGGAACATGCTGGCCAGCGCGGCCGGGTCGTAGCTGTGGCGCTTCATGAAGCGGTAGCCGTACTCGTCGGCCGCGCTCTCTTCCTTCTGCGAGAACTGGGCGTTGACGAAGCCTTCGGCCAACTCGCCCAGCTGGCCCTGGGTCAGGTCGGCGATATTGGCGTTGCCGGAGGCGGCCAGGGTGTCGCGACCGGCCGAGGTCAGCATGGCAGTGCGCATCTTGGTCTTGCTGTGGCCCAGCTTCACGTGGCCGATCTCGTGGCCGATCACGCCGCGCACTTCGTCGTCGGAGGCCATGTCCATCAGGCCCGAGTACACGCGCACGCAGCCGTTGGCCATCGCCCAGGCGTTGACGTCTTCGGTCAGGTAGACCTTGAAGTTGAGGTTCAGGCCGTCTTCGTTGGCCAGGCCCTGGGTGATCTTGGCCAGGCGCTGGGCGTACGGGCTGTTGGCCGGGGCGACCTTGTTGTCCTTGTCCATGTACGCGCAGGCCTGGTCGGCGGCCTTGGCCACGTCGGCATCGGACAGGGTCAGGGCCTGGCCGGCCTTCATGCCGGTGCCGGCCAGCGACTTCAGGTCGATGGCCGAGGCGTTGCCAGCGGCGAAGCAGGCCAGGGCCAGCAGAACAGCGGAGGATGACTTCCTCATCGGGTAAAGCTCCATGTAGGTGGTATTGGGGGCGACCGCTGGCGGGGGCCACCGGGCGCGGCAGGAGTCTACCCTTTGGCCCGCCCGGCGTGTTCACCGATCGCCGACACGGCCCGCCCGGGCGCCAGCGCCGCCGGCCGTTGCGGCCGGAAAGCCCCGGATAGGCTATGATGGACAGTCTTTTCGCACGCACTAATTGCCGACATGATCGAGCTCAATCCTGTCCGCCAGCGCATCACCGATCTCACCGATCGCGTGCTGTCGCTCAGGGGGTATCTTTGACTACGACGCCAAGAAAGAGCGTCTGGAAGAAGTAACCCGGGAACTGGAAAACCCGGATATCTGGAACAACGCCGAATACGCCCAGAACCTGGGCCGCGAACGCGCCAACCTTGAAAAGACCGTGGGCGGCATCGCCACGATCCTGGATGGCCTGTCCGAGTCCGGTGAACTGCTGGAACTGGCCGACAGCGAACAGGACGAAGATACCGCCCTGGCCGTGGTCGCCGACCTGGACAAGTACCAGAAGCACGTCGAACAGCTGGAATTCCAGCGCATGTTCTCCGGCCAGATGGACAACGCCGCGGCGTTCGTCGACATCCAGGCCGGCGCCGGTGGTACCGAAGCCCAGGACTGGGCCGAGATCCTGCTGCGCATGTACCTGCGCTGGTGCGAATCGCGCGGCTGGAAGACCGAGCTGATGGAGGTGTCCGGTGGCGACGTTGCCGGCATCAAGTCGGCAACGCTGCGCGTCGAAGGCGATTACGCCTATGGCTGGTTGAAGACCGAAACCGGCGTGCACCGCCTGGTGCGCAAGTCGCCGTTCGATTCGGACAACCGCCGCCACACCAGCTTTACCTCGGTGTTCGTGTCGCCGGAAGTCGATGACAACATCGAAATCGACATCAACCCGGCCGACCTGCGCACCGACGTGTACCGGTCCTCCGGTGCCGGTGGCCAGCACGTCAACAAGACCGAATCGGCGGTGCGCATCACGCACATTCCGACCAACACGGTCGTGGCCTGCCAGACCGGCCGCAGCCAGCACCAGAACCGCGACAACGCGATGAAGATGCTGGCCGCCAAGCTGTACGAGCTGGAAATCCAGAAGCGCAACGCCGAGCGTGACGCCGTGGAAGCCACCAAGTCCGACATCGGCTGGGGCAGCCAGATCCGCAACTACGTGCTCGACCAGAGCCGTATCAAGGACCTGCGCACCGGCATCGAACGGTCGGACACGCAGAAGGTGCTGGACGGCGACCTCGACGAATTCGTCGAAGCCAGCCTGAAGTCCGGCTTGGCCGTGGGTGCCAAACGCACCGACGCCTGACCGTCGGGGCCGCCGCGCGCGGCCCCGATCCGTTGTGCCCGGGCCACGCCCGGTTTCGCAATCCGCCCCGACCATCGGCATGATGGCGGGGACCGTACCTCCCCCCGACATACATAGACCCACGCCATGAACGATCAGACCGCCGCGCCGCAGCCCCCCGTCGACGAGAACAGCCTCATCGCCGAGCGCCGCGCGAAACTGACCGCCCTGCGCGGGCAGGGCATCGCCTACCCGAACGATTTCCGCCGCGAGCAGTTCGCCGGCACCCTGCAGGCAGAGTTCGCCGACGCCGAACAGTGGACCGCCGAAGCGCTGGAAGCCACCGACCGCCAGGTGAAGATGGCCGGCCGCCTCATGGCCAAGCGCGTGATGGGCAAGGCCAGCTTCGCCCAGATCCAGGACGAATCCGGCCGCATCCAGCTGTTCCTGCAGGGCAGCACCCTGGGCGATGCCTACACCGCCTTCAAGGGCTGGGACGTGGGCGACATCATCGGCGTGGAAGGCGGGCTGACCCGCACCAAGACCGGCGAGCTGTCGGTCAAGGCCACCAGCATCCGCCTGCTGACCAAGTCGCTGCGCCCGCTGCCGGACAAGTGGCACGGCCTGGCCGACGTGGAGCAGCGCTACCGCCAGCGCTACGTGGACCTGATCGTGACCCCGGAGTCGCGCGAGGTGTTCATCAAGCGCTCGCGGATCATCCGCGCCATGCGCGCCTGGCTGGACAGCCGCGACTTCCTGGAAGTCGAAACGCCGATGATGCATTACATCCCCGGCGGCGCCACGGCCAAGCCGTTCACCACCCACCACAACGCGCTGGACCTGGATCTGTACCTGCGGGTGGCCCCGGAGCTGTACCTCAAGCGCCTGGTCGTGGGTGGGCTGGAGCGCGTGTACGAGATCAACCGCAACTTCCGCAACGAAGGCGTGAGCACCCGCCACAACCCGGAATTCACCATGATGGAGCTGTACGAGGCCTACGCCACGTACACCGAAGTGATGGACCTGACCGAAGGCGTGATCCGTGACGTGGCCAGCAAGGTGCTGGGCACCACCACGGTGGAGTGGGACGGTGCCACCATCGACCTGGCCCCGGCGTTCCGCCGCTGGCGCATGGACGAGGCCGTGCGCCACCACAACCCGGACATCAGCGCCGCCGACTGCACCGACCGCGACGCGCTGGCCGCCCATTGCGAGCGCCTGAAGATCCGCATCAAGCCGTCCTACGGCTGGGGCAAGCTGCTGCTGGAGATCTTCGAGGCCACCGTCGAGCACACCCTGGTGCAGCCGACCTTCATCACCGACCACCCGGTCGAGGTCTCCCCGCTGGCCCGTGCCAACGACGACCAGCCGGGCTACACCGACCGCTTCGAGCTGTTCATCAACGGCAAGGAGCTGGCCAACGGCTTCTCCGAGTTGAACGACCCGGAAGACCAGGCGGCCCGGTTCCAGGCCCAGGTGACGGCCAAGGAGGGCGGCGACGACGAGGCCATGCACTACGACGCCGATTACATCCGTGCGCTGGAGTACGGCATGGCCCCGACCGGCGGCCTGGGCATCGGCATCGACCGTCTGGTGATGCTGCTGACCGGCAGCAGTTCGATTCGTGATGTGCTGCTGTTCCCCTACATGCGTCCGGAAAACTGAGACGTACGTCCGGGTGCCCGGCACGGGCATCCCGGGCGGGGTTCCGCTGCCGTGGCCGCGCGCGTATCGTTTCTGCGTGGTCATCCGGGCAGTTCGGCGTGATGGCCAGGCAATGATCGGGCAGGGAGCGGGCGTGACGCCCGCATCACACTGCGGCTACGATCATGAACCGGGCGATCGCGACGGGAGGCGGATCCATGCAAGGTGCCAGTGTGCAGAGTGGCGGAGTATCCTTTCCGCAGCATGTTCCAGTGTGGTCCAGGAAGACGGCGGAAGCAGCCTTGAATATTGTCATCGTTGACGATCAGACGTCCGCGCGCACCATGCTGCGTCATGTCATCGAGGACATCGCGCCCGAACTGAGCGTGCACGACTTCGGTGACCCGCTCACCGCGCTGGCCTGGTGCGAGTCGCACCCGGTCGACCTGTTGCTGCTCGACTACCGCATGCCGGAAATGGACGGGCTGGAATTCGCCCGCCGGTTCCGCCGCCTGCCCAAGCACCGCGACATCCCGGTGATCCTGATCACCGTGGTCGGCGACGAACCCATCCGCCAGGCCGCGCTGGAAGCGGGCGTGATCGATTTCCTGGTCAAGCCGATCCGCCCGCGCGAACTGCGCGCGCGCTGCTACAACCTGCTGCAGCTGCGCCAGCAATCGGAAAACGTCAAACAGCGTGCGCTGTCGCTGGAGCAGCGCCTGCTGGCCAGCATGCACGAAGTGGAAGAGCGCGAACGCGAAACCCTGTCGCGGTTGGCCCGTGCGATCGAGTTCCGTGATGCCGGCACCAGCGCCTACCTCGAGCGCATGGCGCACGTGGCCGGGCTGATTGCCGAACAACTCGGCCTGCCCGAGGAAGAGTGCAAGCTGATCGAAATGGCCGCCCCGCTGCACGACATGGGCAAGATCGCCATTCCCGATGCGGTGCTGCTCAAGCAGGGCAAGCTCAACGAAGAAGAGCTGGCGATCATGCGCCGGCACCCGCGGATCGGCTACGAGCTGCTCAGCGGCAGCCAGAACCGCTTCATCCAGGTCGGCGCGCTGATCGCGCTGCGCCACCACGAGCGCTATGACGGCAGCGGGTATCCCGATGGCCTGATCGGCGATGCGATCCCGCTGGAAGCGCGGATCGTGGCGGTGGCCGATGTGTTCGACGCGCTGATTTCGCCGCGTCCGTACAAGGAAGCCTGGACGATGGAAGCCACCATGGCCTACCTGTATGCGCAGCGCGGCCGCCTGTTCGACCCGCGCTGCGTGGATGCGCTGATGAAGGGCCGCGAGCAGCTGGAAGAGATCTGCGCCCAGCACTCGACCGCCTCGACCCGCCCGGGAATGTGAGATGCAGCCCCTGTACCCGTGGCTGAAGCGCCGGCTGGCGCAACGTCCGGATACCGAGCACGGGCAGGTGGTCGTGCGGATCGCGCTGATTTCGCTGATCCTGCTGTATGTGCTGCTTGCCGGGGCGCGCAACCATCTGCTGGACCAATACCACGGCGTGCTGGCCACGGCGCTGACCGGGCTGGGCCTGTCGTTGTTGTTGCTGGGCTGGCTGCTGTGGCGGCCGCAGCGTTCGCACCTGCGCCGGGTGGTTGGCATGTTGGCCGACTACGGGCTGATCGCGCTGGGCATGATCCAGATGGGCGAGCCGCTGGCCTGGGTGTATGCGGTGGTGATGTGGGTGACGGTGGGCAATGGGCTGCGCTATGGCAACCGGTATCTGGCCGCGGCCATTGCGCTGGCGATGCTCGGCTTTGGCACCACCGTGTTGCTGACTCCGTACTGGATGGACAACGCCAGGCTGGCTTTCTTCCTTTGGCTGGGGCTGGCAGTGGTGCCGATGTGCTGCTCGACCCTGCTGCGCCGACGCATGCGAGTGCCCCCCATGAACGACTCTCCCCGCACCGGCCACGCCGGCAAGCAGCACCTGCTGGCCCGCTTCAAGCAGCGCCTGTCCGGCCGGCCCGACAGCGAGCACGCGCAGAACCTGATCCGCATCGCCATCACCGCGCTGTTCATCATCTACCTGGGCTGGCGCTACCTGGAAAACCACGGCGATACGCTGCTGGCCACCTGGCTGATCCTGGCCTTCGAACTGACCGTGTCGGCCGGGCTGCTGGTGGCCATCCTGCTGCAGCCGGGCGTGTCGCACGTGCGGCGGGTGATCGGCATGCTCACCGACTATTCCTGCATGGGGCTGATCATGACCATCCAGGGCGAGCCGGCCGCGCCGCTGTATGCGGTGTGCCTGTGGGTCACCATCGGCAACGGCATGCGCTATGGCAGTACCTACCTGCGCGTGGCCACGGCCATGGGCTGCGTCGCCTTCCTGTGCACCATCATGCTGGCGCCGTACTGGCAGCAGCACAGCTACCTGGCGTGGGGGCTGCTGCTGGGCCTGGCGGCGATCCCGCTGTACTTCGATTCGCTGCTGCATGCGCTGACCCGCGCGGTGGCCGAGGCGCGCCAGGCCAACGAGGCCAAGAGCCGCTTCCTGGCCAACATGAGCCACGAATTCCGCACCCCGCTGAACGGCCTGGCCGGCATGACCGAAGTGCTGGCCACCACGCGCCTGGACGAGGAGCAGCGCGAGTGCCTCAACACCATCCAGGCCTCGGCGCGCAGCCTGTTGGCGCTGGTGGAGGAGGTGCTGGACATCTCGGCCATCGAGGCCGGCAAAGTCCGCGTGGAGCGCCACGAATTCGCCCTGGCCGACGTGCTGCAGGCGATCAACCTGATCCTGACCCCGCAGGCGCGCACCAAGGCGCTGGAGTACCGCGTAGTGGTGGACGAGCACGTGCCGCCGCGCCTGTACGGCGACGCCGGCCACCTGCAGCAGATTCTGCTCAACCTGATGGGCAACGCGGTCAAGTTCACCGATGACGGCTTCGTGGCGTTGCGGGTGTCGCTGCTGGACGGCCAGGCTGGCGAGCGGGTGATGCTGCGCTTCGAGATCCTCGACAGTGGCATCGGCGTGCCGGCTGCGTTGCGCGAGCGCCTGTTCGATGCCTTCGAGCAGGCCGACGTGGGCCTGGCCCGCCGCCACGAGGGCACCGGGCTGGGCACCTCCATTGCCAAGGGCCTGGTGGAATCGATGGGCGGCCGCATCGGCTATGCCCCCAACAGCCCACGCGGCAGCGTGTTCTGGGTGGAAATCGCGCTGGACGTGGCGATGACCCCGGTACTGACCGGCGACACCACCGAGAACGGCAACGTCATTGCGTTCTCCAATCCGTTCCTGCGCCACCGCGCCCGGGTGCGCAGCCTGCGCGTGCTGGTGGCCGACGACCATGCGGCCAACCGCATGGTGCTGCAGCGCCTGCTGGAAAAGGCCGGCCACAAGGTGGTCTGCGTCAACGGTGGCGAGCAGGTGCTGGACATGCTGGAGCAGTCCGACTTCGACACCGCCATCGTCGACCTGCACATGCCGGGCATGAGCGGGCTGGACCTGCTCAAGCAGCTGCGGGTGATGCAGGCCAGTGGCATGCCCTACATCCCGGTGATGGTGCTCAGCGCCGACGTCACCCCCGATTCGATCCTGCGCTGCGAACAGGCCGGCGCGCGGGCGTTCCTGGCCAAGCCGGTGGTGGCCACGCGCCTGCTGGACATCCTGGCCGACATCGCCGCCAACACCCGGCCCGAGCCGGGCATCCAGGCGGTGCCCGCCGCGCCGGTGGTGGCCGGCGCACTCGATCCGGCGGTGCTCGACGAACTGGCCGCGCTGGGCATGGGGGAGGGGTTTGAAAAGCAGTTCATCGCCCAGTGCCTGAGCGATGTCGACGGCTGCATGGCCCGCATCCAGGCCAGTGGTGAACAGCAGGCCTGGGATCAGCTGCGCGAACACGCCCACGCGCTGCGTGGGGTGGCCAGCAACCTCGGCCTGGTACAGGTGGCCAGCGCCGGGGGTGAACTGATGCGCATGCCCGACTGGCAGCTCAAGGCCGAATGGACCCCGCGTGCGGCCGCGCTGGGCAATGCGTTACGGCAGGGAAGGAAGGCACTCGACGCCCGGGCTGTCGCCCTGCGGCAGTCCGATGGCGACGAGTGCACGCCCTCCTGAACATGGCCAGGCTCAGCCGGCATCACCGTTGCGCCGTCCCTGTGCACGCACCAGCCGGTCCATCGTACGCAGCGACTTTTCGCCCAGCTGCATGGCCGTGTCCACCCAGATCTCGGTGATCCGCATCATTTCGTGCAGCGGCACCATGCTGGACACTTCCGATACTTCGCGCATGGCCGCCCAGGCGTGCGGAATGCGCTTGCTGTCCTTGATCACCCGCTCGACCGCGGCCACGCCCTCACCGACCGGCACCACCACGTCCACCAGGCCCATCTCGTGCAGCTGGCGGGCGGTGTAGAGATTGCCTTCCAGCATGATCTTCTCGGCCAGGCGCGGGCTGATCCGCTGGCACATGAAGGAGTAGGCACCCATGCCCGGGAACAGGTCGAACAGCACCTCGGGCAGGCCCATCAGCACGCCTTCCTCGGCCACGATGGTGTGGCAGCTCAGTGCGGCTTCGAAGCCACCGCCGAGCGCGTTGCCCTGCACCAGCGCGATGCTGTGCGCGCGCACGCCCAGGCCGGCGTGGAACGCATGCACCCCACGCACGCAGCGCTGGGCGTAGTCGAGCAGGCGCGGGCGGTCGCCCTCGCGGATCAGGCGGCAGAACAGCTCCAGGTCGCCGCCCAGGTTGAACACGTCACTGTCCGAGGCCAGCACCACATGCGGGGACAGCGCATGGGAGATGCTCAGGCGTTCGCCGAGCTCGCGCTGGTAGCCCACGATATCGTCCACCAGCCGCGAGGCGAAGCAGGGGCGGCCGGGGTTGTCGACCAGGTTGGCGTGCATGTGGATCCAGTACACGTCACGGTGCGCTTCTTCGGTGATGCGCAGGGTCGGGTGCAGCTGCGGGCGGGGGGCAAAGGGATGGACTGCAGACATGGGAGTTCTCCGTAAGACCGTCCGGCCGACCGCATTGCGGACGGAGAATGAAGGGGGCGAGCAGAACGTGCGGCGGCGAGTGATTCTATGCGCGGGGTGTGAACCGCCCGCAAGCGCTGCCCCGGCCAGGCGCAGCCCCGGGAGACCGAGGCACGGCCGGTGGCTGTCATCCGGGACCGCTTCATGCCGCGCTGACCCCCGCAAAGCCTTGCGGCGCGGGGCTCTGGCGCAGGCTGCGGGCTCCGGCCCGGCAGGTCCCGGGCTCTGGGTGGCGGCGTTCGGAATAGAACGAATCCTGACGGGGTGCATCGGGTCAGGGAGGAGGTGCGCGGGTCTGCCCCTCGCTGCCGGGGCCACTTGCCCGCCGCGTGCCGATCTGTAACTAATAGACCCTTCAGTGGTCGCGTTCTGCTGTCACGTGCGGCGGGTGCTTACGCCATTGCGTGGTTTCCTGGCGCGATGACAGGGGTTAAAGGGGGGGTGGAATGAAGGGAATTTACGTCGCAGGCGTTGGGCGCGTGACAACGTCAGCGGTCGTGTTTATCGCACTCCTGGTTGGAGCGACGACCGCGTCCTCTGCCGAACGCACTCTCGGGATTTCACGCGCGAAAGGTCCGGACCAGGACCTCGAGAGAAGCATCGCTGCCCAGGTGGCGGCTAGCACGGACCCCTTGTCCGCAACGGCACTGGCGCGCTTCAGGGACCTGCTTGAAACACGAGGCTGGCCCACGTTCGATGCGGTGGGAAGGGACGGCATCGACAATGCCGGCACACTGTTGCTCCGCGCATCGAACGATTTTGATTTCCAGCAGCAGCTGTTGCGGCTCCTGGATGATCGGGTGGGTATGGACATCGATCCGCTTGGCTACGCGCGGCTCTCCGATCACATCCAGATCCGGCACGATCAGACCCAGTCGTACGGAACACTCATGGGGCTGGTCGACGGCGGGATTGCGATCAGCCCGGTGCTGGATGGCATCGGTGGGGCACGATTCTTCCGTGATTTTTATGGCCTGCCATCTGTGGAGGAGCAGACCGCTTCAGCAAGGTCCGCGTACGCGGCCGGGCAAAGCCTTTCTGATATCAATGGTGATCCCCGGCTCTCGGCGGACTTCAAACCGTATACCCAGCCGGCAGTTCGTCGACGCCTGGGAGAGATGATCGCGGGCGACCAGGCCACTCGGGCCGGGCTTTCCACGGCGACGGGAGCCGCGCGCGAAAAGCTGCTGGCCGAGATGCGGGAAATTGACAGAAAAAATATCGGGGAGATAAAGAGAATCTTTGACGACGTGGGGTTTCCCGACGTCCGCATGGTGGGTCGGGACGGCGTATCTACTGCCTTCCTGCTGGTTCAACATGCAACCGATGATCCGGCGTTTCAGCGGCGCGCTCTGGAGCTTGCCAGGCCGTTGATGGACTCGCGTCAGATGTCCAGGCAACAGTTCGCCGCACTGACCGACCGCGTTCTGCTGGCCGAAGGCAAGCAGCAGTATTACGGCACCCAGGTTGAGATCGTGGCGGGAAAGGCGGTTGCAACATCCCTTTCCGACCCGGATGGCGTCGATTCGCGCAGGGCAAGCATGTCGATGGGCCCTCTGGCCGACTATCTGAAGATCCTGCAGGAGCGCTACGGGAAGTAGGCCGAGGCACGGTCGCAACGCCGCAGAATGTTCTGCCAGCAACGAAAACGCCCGCAAGGCAGTGCCTTGCGGGCGTTTGGTAGTGCGGTTGCTCCGCCCGCTTACGCCGCCGGCGTATCGCGCAGTTCGCGGCGCAGGATCTTGCCGACGTTGGTCTTCGGCAGTTCCTTGCGGAATTCCACGATCCGGGGGTGCTTGTAGCCGGTCAGGTTGGCCCGGGCGTGTTCCTTGACCATCTCGGCGGTCAGGTTCGGGTCCTTCTTGACGATGACCACCTTGACCACTTCACCCGACTTCTCGTCGGGCACGCCGACCGCGGCCACTTCGAGCACGCCGGGCATCATCGCGATGACGTCTTCGACCTCGTTGGGGTACACGTTGAAGCCGGACACCAGGATCATGTCCTTCTTGCGGTCGACGATGTAGAAGAAGCCGTGCTCGTCCATCCGCGCCATGTCGCCGGTGTGCAGCCAGCCGTCGGCGTCGATGGCCTGGGCGGTTTCTTCCGGCCGCTGCCAGTAGCCCTTCATCACCTGCGGGCCCTTGATGCACAGCTCGCCCACTTCGCCCGGGGTCAGGGTCTTGCCGTTGTCATCCTTGACGCAGGCATCGGTGGACGGGATCGGCAGGCCGATCGCACCGTTGTACTCGGCCAGGTTGAGCGGGTTGATGCAGGCCGCCGGCGAGGTCTCGGTGAGGCCATAGGCTTCCACCAGGGTCACCCCGGTGGCCTTCTTCCAGCGCTCGGCGACCGCGCGCTGCACGGCCATGCCGCCGCCCAGGGTGAACTTGACCGTGGAGAAGTCGATCTCGTCGAAGCCGGGCGTGTTGAGCAGGCCGTTGAACAGCGTGTTGACGCCGGTGATGGCGGTGAAGCGGGTGGCCTTGAGCTCCTTGACGAAGCCCTTCATGTCGCGCGGGTTGGTGATCAGGTGGTTGCAGCCACCGAACTTCATGAAGACCAGGCCGTTCGCCGTCAACGCGAAGATGTGGTACAGCGGCAGGGCGGTGATGATCACTTCCTTGCCCGGCTCGATGCCCGACGTGGACAGCCACGCCGAGGCCTGCTGCATGTTGGCGATCAGGTTGCGGTTGGTGAGCATGGCGCCCTTGGCCACGCCCGTGGTGCCGCCGGTGTACTGCAGGAAGGCGACATCCTCGTGGTCGATCTCGACCTTGGGCAGGGTGTGGCGGCTGCCCAGCTTGAGCGCCTGGTTGAAGCGCACCGCGCCGCGGATGCTGTAGTTGGGCACCATCTTCTTGATGTACTTCAGCACGAAGTTCACCAGCAGGCCCTTGGCGCCGAGCATGTCGCCCAGACCGGTGGTGATCACCTGCTTGATCGGCGTGTCGGCAATGACCTGCTGGACGGTGTCGCCGAAGTTGTCGACAACCACCAGCACCGCGGCGCCCGAATCCACCAGCTGGTGCTTGAGCTCGCGCGCGGTGTACAGCGGGTTGACGTTGACCACGGTGAGGCCGGCGCGCAGCACGCCGAAGGTGGCCACCGGGTACTGCAGGCAGTTGGGCATCATCAGGGCGACGCGATCGCCCTTTTTGAGCTGCAGCTCGCCGAGCAGGTAGGCAGCGAACTGCTCGACCAGCGCGTCGGTTTCACCGTAGGTGAGCTGCTTGCCGAAACTGGAGTAGGCGGGACGGTCGCGGTACTTGGCCACCGAGGTATCGAACACGGCAGAGACCGAAGCGAACTCGTTGACGTCGATCTCGGCGGGTACGCCGTTGGGATAGCTCTGCAGCCAGGGACGTTCCAGACTCATATTCCCCCTCCAGGAATCGTTGATGAAGTGTGTGCTGGCCCTGAGTATCCGCCAGTTCACGTCCGGCCAGCATACCGGGCCGGATGGAAAAGGCGAAGGGGGCGTGAAGGGGCGGCGATTCGCCGCAGGGGAGACGGCCGCGCAGGGCCACGGACAGAGGGGCCACGACCGTCGGTCGTGGCCCCTTCGCGGCAGCCCCGAGCAACGGTCGGGGCCTGCCGGCCGGGATCAGCCCTTGGCTGCCAGCTGGCGCAGCACGTACTGCAGCAGGCCGCCGTGCTTGAAGTACTCCACTTCCTTCGGCGTGAGCAGCATGACGTGGACCTCGAAGGTCTTCGCCGAGCCATCGGCCTTGGTCGCCGTCACCGTGGCCGTCTTGCTGGCGCCATCGTTCAAACCGGTGATGTCGATCGTTTCCGAGCCGTCCAGGCCCAGGCTCTGGGCGTTCTCGCCGGCCTTGAACTGCAGCGGCAGCACGCCCATGCCCACCAGGTTGGAGCGGTGGATGCGCTCGAAGCTCTCGGTGATCACGGCCTTGACGCCCAGCAGGTTGGTGCCCTTGGCGGCCCAGTCGCGCGACGAGCCGGTGCCGTACTCCTTGCCGGCGAACACCACCAGCGGTACGCCGTCGGCCTTGTACTTCATGGCCGCGTCGTAGATCGCCAGCTTTTGCGGTTCCCCGCCATCGGTGGGGAAGTACAGCGTGTTGCCGCCTTCCTCGCCGCCGAACATCAGGTTCTTGATGCGGATGTTGGCGAACGTACCGCGGACCATGACGTCATCGTTGCCGCGGCGGCTGCCGTAACTGTTGAAGTCGGCCGGTTGCACGCCGCGCTCCTGCAGGAAGCGGCCCGCCGGCGAGTCCTTCTTGATGTTGCCGGCCGGGGAGATGTGGTCGGTGGTGATCGAGTCGCCGAACAGGCCCATCACCCGCGCGCCATGCACGTCGTCGACGTGACCGACCTGCATGGTCATGCCGTCGAAATACGGCGGGTTCTTGATGTAGGTCGACGCGCCGTCCCATGCGTACAGGTCGCCATCCGGCGAGGCGATGGTGTTCCAGCGGGTGTCGCCCTTGAACACGTCGGCGTAGTTCTGCTTGAACATCTCCGGCCCGATGGTCGCGGCGATCACATCGCCGATTTCCTTGTTGCTCGGCCAGATGTCACGCAGGTAGACCGGGTTGCCGTCGCGGTCATTGCCCAGCGGTTCGGTGGTGAGGTCGATGTCGGTGGTACCGGCAATCGCGTAGGCCACCACCAGCGGCGGGCTGGCCAGGTAGTTCATTTTGACTTCCGGGTGCACGCGGCCCTCGAAGTTGCGGTTGCCCGACAACACCGAGGTCACCACCAGGTCGCCGGCGGCGATGCCGGCGCTTACTTCGGCCGGCAGCGGGCCGGAGTTGCCGATGCAGGTGGTGCAGCCGTAGCCGACCACATAGAAGCCGATCTTTTCCAGCTCGGTGAGCACACCGGCCTTTTCAAGGTAATCGGTGACCACGCGCGAGCCTGGGCCAAGCGAGGTCTTCACCCACGGCTTGCGGTCCAGGCCCTTGGCGGCCGCGTTGCGCGCCAGCAGGCCTGCGCCGATCATCACCGCCGGGTTGGAGGTGTTGGTGCACGAGGTGATCGCGGCGATCACCACCGCGCCATCCTTCAGGCGGAATGTCGTGCCGTCCAGTTCGACATCGCTGTAGCCCTTGGCCAGCTGTTCGTTGCCGACCGCCGCGCCGCCGCCTTCGTTGACGAAGTTGGACACATCCGCGTTGCGCTTGTCGCGGTTGGTGGTCAGGCCGACCAGGCTGTCGCGGTAGTTCTGCTTGACGTCTTCCAGCAGCACGCGGTCCTGCGGCCGCTTGGGGCCGGCCAGCGACGGCTTGACCGTGCCCATGTCCAGTTCCAGCGTGGCGCTGTAGCTGGCGTGCGCGGTCTGCGCGTCGTGCCACAGGCCCTGCGCCTTGGCGTAGGCCTCGACCAGCGCGATCTGCTCTTGGCTGCGACCGGACAGGCGCAGGTAGTTCAGCGATTCTTCGTCGATCGGGAAGATGCCGCAGGTGGCGCCGTATTCCGGGGCCATGTTGCCGATCGTGGCGCGGTCGGCCAGCGGCAGGTGCTGCAGGCCTTCGCCGAAGAACTCGACGAACTTGCCGACCACGCCATGCTTGCGCAGCTGCTGGGTGACGGTGAGCACCAGGTCGGTGGCGGTGGCGCCCTCGGGCAGCTTGCCGGTGAGCTTGAAGCCCACCACCTGCGGGATCAGCATCGAGGAGGGCTGGCCGAGCATGGCCGCCTCGGCTTCGATGCCGCCCACGCCCCAGCCGAGCACGCCGATGCCGTTGATCATGGTGGTATGGCTGTCGGTGCCGAACACGGTGTCGGGGTAGGCCACCGGCGTACCGTCCTTGTCGGCGGTCATCACCACGCGCGCCAGGTTCTCCAGGTTCACCTGGTGGACGATGCCGGTGTTGGGCGGCACCACCTTGAAGTTGTCGAACGCCTTCTGGCCCCAGCGCAGGAAGCCGTAGCGCTCCATGTTGCGCTGGAACTCGATCTTGCCGTTGAGGTCCAGCGCGTCGGGCGTGCCGAACACGTCCACCTGCACCGAATGGTCGATCACCAGTTCCGACGGGATCTGCGGATTGATCTGTTCCGGGCGGCCGCCCAGCTTGACCACCGCGTCGCGCATCGCAGCCAGGTCGACCACGCACGGCACGCCGGTGAAATCCTGCAGGACCACGCGCGCAGGCATGAACGCAATTTCAATGTCCGGCTCGGCGGTCGGGTTCCAGCGGGCCACCGCCTCGATGTGGTCGCGGCCGACCGTGGCGCCGCCGTCCTCGTGCCGGAGCAGGTTCTCCAGCAGAATCTTCATGGAGTAGGGCAGGCGGGAGATGTCGAACTGCTGTCCGAGCTTGGGCAGGCTGAAGTAGTCGTAGGTCGTGCCGCCGACGTCCAGCTGGCTGCGGGTGGAGAACGAATCGCTCATGCGGGTGACTCCTCTTGCGGATGGCTTGCGTTGGCCCGCCCGAGGCAGGCCTGCTTGCGTTTGCCGGGGTATGCCGGCCCCCGGGATCCCCGCCAGTATGGCGGAGACAGGGCCGGATCAACGCCCTTGGCGCAGGACGCAAGGTTACATGGCTGTGTGTAGTGCCTGTGTCACGGTTCCCATCCCCGGCAATGACGTTGCAACTTATTGCATGGCGCTGGCCGGGCGGGCTGCACAGAGTGCTCGGTTGATACCGACAAGGCCAAGCAGATGACCGTTGAACGTCCGATACCCCCCATGAGCGTCCGGAACTGGTCGACGCCGTCAGCGCCCGTGCCACGGCCCGCAGGCTGCTCCTGGCGGGCGACAGCGAGGCATTGGAGCTGCTGCTTGCGGCACGTGATGACCTGGGCAGTCGCCGTACTGGAATGGGTTCCGCGCAGTGGCTGCTGCAGCAGCTGGTCGCACCGTGGCTGGAGCATGCCGCGCTGATGCAGACATTGCGGGCATGGGCTGCGCGAAGCCCGCGCAGCTACCATGCGTGGCTCGCCCTGGGCATCGCCTGGGAAGCGGCGGCCGCACGCATCCGATCCGGCCAGTGTGCGGACCGGGTCAGCCGCGCGCAGTGGATCGGGGCAGGCATGGCCAGCGAGCAGGCGGTGGCCTGCCTGTTGCAGGCGCTGGAGTGCAACCCGCAGGGGCGCATGGCGTGGCACCGGTTGCTGCGGGCGACCTGCTATCTCGGCGAGCCGGAGTGGCTGCTGGCGCAGCAGGCCGGCGCAGCACCCGATGACTGCTCCGCCGCCGGGGAGCACGATGATGCAATGTGGCAGGCGGGCCTGGCGCATGTGGCCGCCCTTGGTGGGCCGCTGCAGCAGATTCCCAGCCTGCCGGCCTGCCTGGCGCCTCGGCTGCCGCATGAGTTCGAGGACGGCAAGATCTACTGGTTGCGTCAGGCGTTGGCGGTGAGTCCCGATGACCTGGACCTGCTCTGCGACTATCTCTACTTTCTCTATCCGCGCTGGGGTGGCAGCCACGAGCAGATGCAGGGCTTCATCGATGGGCCGATCTGCAGTGGGCTGACCGAGGCGCAGCGCAATCACCTCCGCGAGCTCAAGGAGAACGACTGGATCGGGATGCTTGAGGACAGCGAAGATGCCGACGACATTGCCCAGGTGCAGGAATGCCTCGACGCGCTGCTGACCACCACGCTGCTGCCGGTCACGCGTGCACGTGTGCTGCGCGCCTACACCCGGCACCTGGCCTGTCTGGCGCGCACGGAGGTGGACAGTGTCGTGCGTTGGGATCCGGTGATGATGCAGCGCGTCTACACGATGCTGGTGCAGATGTTCGAGCTCATGCCGTACCGGTTTGCGGAATGGAGTCTATATACGTTGCAGCAATGCACGGCTGACGCCGGGATTCCTGACAGCGCCGATCTCATGGGCCGCTGCCTGAGACTTGAAGAGCTGCTGCACAACGATGCGAGCGCATTGCTGTGGCTCGACGTTGCGCGTCCGGCCGGCCTTGCCGGTCTTGAGGGGGATGCGCCGGCAGCGGCGGGGTGCCGCGAGGAGCGTTTTAGCCTGGCCCTGAGGATGGCGGATGTCGAGCACCTCTATGTGGGCCAGCATGCGCTCAATCTGTACGACACCAATTCGGACGCTGGCATCGCGCTGTTCGAACGCCTGGTCGCGCGCGGGCATGCGGACGCGATGCTGTCCTACTCCGAGGTGATATCAACTACCGCAGCGCCTTCCCGATGTGGCCGTGCTGCGCCGGATCCGACGCGCAGCGCAGCATTGCTGGAGCAGGCCGCCGCTGCAGATCACCCCATTGCACTGTGCCACTGGGCATGCAGGCGTGCCGGTGTATTCGACGAAAGCGGCAGCCCTGAGGCGCGCCTCGATGCGCTGCGGTGCTATCGGCGGGTCCATGACGTTGCCGGGCCGCATCATCGGGCGTGGCCGTTCGCGATGAAGAATCTTGTACAGCTGCTGTGGGATGGAACGGCCGAGGAGCGTTGGGAGGCCGTGCATGAGGTGCTGCCGCGGATCTGGCTTCAGGATGACATCGCGCTGGAAGCGTGGGCGTCCAGGCACCTGGCCAATGCATTCCTGGTCGGAGTGGGCGTCGATTGCAACCGTTGGCTGGCCAGCGTCTGGCTGGAGCGTGCCGAAGAACGCGAACCAGATGACCCAGGGGTCGCAGAGCTGCGTTATCGGCTGCAGATGAAGGGCTACTGGCTAGGCCAGCTGCGTTGGCGGCGCGCGATTGCGCGCGACCGCCTACGGGTCGTCCCCGCAGCGCATGCCCTGACGTTCGGCGCCCCGCCGCAGGCCGCCAATGTCGGCTGATCGTCCAGCGGCCGCGACTGCAGCTCGCTACTGTCTGGACGCCGCAGGCGGTCTGCTTGCCGGCAGCGGTGCGGCCGCGGTGCTGGCGTTGCCGCTCGCGGTGATCCTTGCCGCGCCACTGGTTGGCGTGCTGGTACTCGCGTGGTACTGGGGTGGACGCCAGCCTTGGCTGCTCGTTCTGCTGGCGCCGGCAACCGCGGTTGCCGCCGTTCACCTATGCCGCGCTGGACGGATGCTGGCCACCTGGCGGCCGGCGCCGGACGCGGCTGCTGCATGGCCTGTCGTGGAACGGGCCGATGCACCCGCGCTGTTCGCCGAAGTGGATGCAGTGGCCGGCAGGATGGAGGTGCCGACGGTCGACCAGATCTGGTTTCATGACGCGTGCAATGCCTCCATTCAGGTGACGCGCCGCTGGATGCCGGGCGACACATCGGCAGCGGTGTTGAAACTGGGCTTCCCGCTGATGGCGGCGCTTTCGCCTGCACAACTGCGGGCCGTTCTGGCGCATGAGCTGGGGCATGTCGGGGGGATGCGGGCCGTAGTGGATACCGTTCTGGCGAGGTTGCTGGCGATCACCTCGGGCAACATTCCGGGTACTTCCCACACGCAGTACGCTCGAGGGGTGTGGGCCGTGGTTGCCTGGGTGGGCCGTGTGTGTGGCCCCACGGCGGAACGCGGATGGCGGCGTCTGGCGCACAGTTGCGAGTACCGGTCCGACCGTGCGGCAGCCCGCTGTTGCGGTCCGGCGTTGATGGCCGAAACATTGGCCGTGATCGGCCTGGCCAAGTACACCCTGTCCACGCGCTGGTGGCCCGTGTTCTTTCCGGCTACCGGCACCGGTGCTGCACCTGCCGCCGCGCCCTTTGGCCGTTTACTGGCGGACGGTCCGGAGTGGCCTGGGCGGGGAGAGCAGCAGTACTGGCTTGACGAGGCCTTGTTGTGCAGCGTCGTGCCCTCGACTACACATCCGCTCTTGAGCGATCGGATCCAGCTGCTGCTGGGAGATTGCACACCGGCATTGGAGCCGGTGGATCAGGCCGGCTCGGCGCTCTCAACGCTGGTGCCGTTGGCTGTTGCCACCTCGCTGGCCGATACCCTGGATCACCGGTGGCCGCAGGATGCCGCCGACGCGTGGGATGGACACGTGGCCCGTTGCGAGCGGCTGCGGCGGGAGAGGGACCAGTTGCTCTGCCGTCGGGTCACCCAGGCATTGCCTGCCCACGCGGTGGAGCGGCTGGCCTGGCTCCAGAGGGAGTTGGGCGAGGCGGAATGGCGTGCCACGGTAGAGGAGGCGCTGGCGTCTGGCACGCCGGACCTGACCCTGGCGATGTCGATGGCCGTCGAGGATGCAATCGAGACAGGCGACACCGCAGTGGCCCAGCGTTTGCTGGATCAGTGCAGGGGCCATTCGGACATGGGCCGCCGTTGCCACCGTTGGCAACTGCGGCTGCTGCATGCCCGCGGTGCAGATCCTGCGGCACTCCGGCCCCTGCGGCTTACCATCGCGGCCGACGCAGTAGCCGCCTACGCCGACGCCGAAGAGTGGGAGAGCGTGGCACCCGCCGCCACGTTCGTGCCGTTCGCATTCCCCGATCATGTGCGGGATGACTTCGTTCGTGCTCTCCAGCGGGTACTCGCGGTGGCGCGGTCGGTAAGTCTGCTGCGGCAGCAGTCGAAGCGGTGCACTGAACGGCATAGGCTCGTCGTGGTGGTCGTACCGGATGCTCGGTGGCAGGAAACCTTGCTGCACCGCTTGCGGATCTGCGACAGCCACCAGCGCCTCCGCTGCGTGCACCTGCTGGAGGCGGTATCGATGCCCGCGGGGCTCGAATGGATGGGAACGGTTCAGATGCCTGACAGCCGGCTTGCCGGGCGCGTGGCGCGCGGGAAGGCCTTTTCCCTCACGCTGTGATCTGCATCGCACGGGGTGTTGAGACACGCTGTCGGGCGCTGGCGGTATGCGGGGTCAGGTATGTATAATTCGTACATACCGAAGAGGGCCTACCCATGGAAGCTACTGTTGCTGAACGCGGACAGATCACGCTGCCCAAGGCCGTGCGCGATGCCCTTGGGCTGACCAAGGGCACCCAGCTCACCGTGGAGCTGGAAGGAGGCCGGATCATCCTGCGCAAGAGCGTGGACGATGCGATCTCGCGTGCCCGCGGCAAATTCGCACTGGACGGGTTCGAGTCGTCCGCGGCTGCTGTGAAGGCCGTCCGTGACGAAGACTGAGCCCGCGATGATCGCCGTCGATTCACCGGTGTTGATCGAACTGCTCAGCAACGGCCCGCAGGCCGATGCGGTCGAGGCCTGCCTGCGCCAGAGCCTGGTCGGCGGCCGCGTAGTGGTCTGCGGCGCGACCCTGGCCGAGCTCTGCGCCTCGCTGCGCGGCGGCGCCGAGGTGCTGGAAGCACTGGAAGAAATGGGCGTCCACTTCAACGCGCTGGAGGCCAAATCCGCCCTGCGCGCTGGCGAGATGCAGCGCCGCCACCGGCAGCGCGGCCAAGGCCGACGCAGCCTCGACGACTTCATGGTGGGGGCCCACGCGCTGCTGCAGTGCGATGGCCTGATCACCTGGAACGATACGTTTTACCGCGACTACTTCAAGGGCCTGAAGCTGATCGTGCCGCACGCTTGAGCCCAGTTATTCCACCGCTGTATTCAATCGCAGTCTTTTCAAAGAAATCCCGGGAGTTGTCATGTTGGAAGCCTACCGCCACCACGTAGCCGAGCGCGCCGCGCTTGGCATCCCGCCGCTGCCGCTGAACGCCCAGCAGACGGCCGACGTCATCGAACTGCTGAAGAACCCGCCCGCCGGCGAAGCCGAGTTCCTGCTGGAATTGCTGACCCACCGCGTGCCGGCCGGCGTGGATGACGCCGCCAAGGTCAAGGCCTCGTACCTGGCCGCGATCGCCCTGGGCAGCGAGACCAACGCGCTGATCAGCCGCGAGCGCGCCACCGAACTGCTGGGCACCATGCTCGGCGGTTACAACGTCGCCCCGCTGGTGCAGCTGCTGGATGACGCCGTGGTCGGCGCCATCGCCGCCGACGCGCTGAAGAAGACCCTGCTGGTCTTCGACGCCTTCCACGACGTGCAGGAAAAGGCCAAGGCCGGCAATGCCAACGCCCAGGGCGTGCTGCAGAGCTGGGCCGACGCGGAGTGGTTCACCAGCCGCCCGCAGGTGCCCGAAAGCCTGACCATCACCGTGCTCAAGGTGACCGGCGAAACCAACACCGACGACCTGTCGCCGGCCCCGGACGCCACCACCCGCCCGGACATCCCGCTGCACGCCCTGGCGATGCTGAAGAACAAGCGTGATGGCATCGAGCCGGAAGAAGACGGCAAGCGCGGCCCGGTCAAGTTCATCGAATCGCTGAAGGACAAGGGCCACCTGGTGGCCTACGTGGGCGACGTGGTCGGTACCGGTTCGAGCCGCAAGTCGGCCACCAACTCGGTGCTGTGGTTCACCGGCGAAGATATTCCGTTCATCCCGAACAAGCGCTTCGGCGGCGTGTGCCTGGGGTCCAAGATCGCCCCGATCTTCTACAACACCATGGAAGACGCCGGCGCGCTGCCGATCGAACTCGACGTGTCGCAGATGAACATGGGCGATGTGATCGAGCTGCGCCCGTACGACGGCAAGGCGCTGAAGGACGGCGCGGTGATCGCCGAGTTCAAGGTCAAGTCCGACGTGCTGTTCGACGAAGTGCGCGCCGGTGGCCGCATTCCGCTGATCATCGGCCGTGGCCTGACCGCCAAGGCACGTGAAGCGCTGGGCCTGGCTCCGACCGATCTGTTCCGCCTGCCGATGGACCCGCCGGATACCGGCAAGGGCTTCTCGCTGGCGCAGAAGATGGTTGGCCGCGCCTGTGGCCTGCCGGAAGGCCAGGGCATGCGCCCGGGCACCTACTGCGAACCGAAGATGACCTCGGTGGGCTCGCAGGACACCACCGGCCCGATGACCCGCGACGAGCTGAAGGACCTGGCCTGCCTGGGCTTCTCGGCCGACCTGGTGATGCAGTCGTTCTGCCACACCGCCGCGTACCCGAAGCCGGTGGACGTCAAGACCCACCACACGCTGCCGGAGTTCATCTCCACCCGTGGCGGCATCTCGCTGCGCCCGGGCGACGGCGTGATCCACAGCTGGCTCAACCGCATGCTGCTGCCCGACACCGTCGGCACCGGCGGCGACTCGCACACCCGTTTCCCGGTGGGCATTTCGTTCCCGGCCGGCTCGGGCCTGGTCGCCTTCGCGGCCGCCACCGGCGTGATGCCGCTGGACATGCCTGAATCGGTGCTGGTGCGCTTCAAGGGCAAGATGCAGCCGGGCGTGACCCTGCGTGACCTGGTCAACGCGATCCCGCTGTACGCGATCAAGTCCGGTCTGCTGACCGTGGCCAAGGCCGGCAAGAAGAACATCTTCTCCGGTCGCATCCTGGAAATCGAAGGTCTGCCGGAGCTGAAGGTCGAGCAGGCGTTCGAACTGTCCGATGCCTCGGCCGAACGTTCGGCTGCCGGTTGCTCGGTGCACCTGAACAAGGAGCCGATCATCGAGTACCTCAACAGCAATATCACGCTGCTGAAGTGGATGATCGCCGAGGGTTACCAGGACGCCCGTTCGCTGGCGCGTCGCATCGAGAAAATGGAAGCGTGGCTGGCCAACCCGGAGCTGCTGGCCCCGGATGCCGACGCCGAGTACGCCGCCGTCATCGAGATCGACCTGGCCGACATCCACGAGCCGATCGTGGCCTGCCCGAACGATCCGGACGACGTCAAGACGCTGTCCGACGTGGCCGGCGCGGCCATCGATGAAGTCTTCATCGGTTCGTGCATGACCAACATCGGTCACTTCCGTGCGGCGGCCAAGCTGCTGGAAGGCAAGCGCGACATCCCGACCAAGCTGTGGGTGGCCCCGCCGACCAAGATGGATGCCTCCGAGCTGACCAAGGAAGGCCATTACGGCACCTTCGGCACCGCCGGCGCACGCATGGAAATGCCGGGCTGCTCGCTGTGCATGGGTAACCAGGCACAGGTGCGCGAGGGCGCGACGGTGTTCTCGACCTCGACCCGCAACTTCCCGAACCGTCTGGGCCGCAACTCCAACGTGTACCTGGGGTCGGCCGAACTGGCCGCGATCTGCTCGCGTCTGGGTCGCATCCCGACCAAGGAAGAGTACATGGCCGACATCGGCGTGCTGGATGCCAGCAGCAAGGACATCTACCGCTACATGAACTTCGACCAGATCGAGGATTATCAGGACGTGGCCAAGACGGTAGCTGCCTGATGCGGTGCTGGCCGATGGCCGGCACCCGGTAACCATCGACCGTTGGTGGATGGGCTGAAAACAGAAAACCCCCGGCGCACGCCGGGGGTTTTTTCGTTGTGATGGGTGGCTTCCGTCGCGCCGGGCTCTGCCCGGCAGGGGGGAACGCGCGAAAGGCGGCCGGGCAGAGCCCGGCGCTACGTGATTTGGGCGGCCGGCAGAGCGCGGCGCTACGTGATTCGGGCAGCCGGGCAGAGCCCGGCGCTACGTGATTCGGGCGGCCGGGCAGAGCCCGGCGATACGGTTATGCGCGGGCCATGGCCATCAGACGTTCGGCGATGCGTTCCAGCGGGACCATTTCTTCGGTGGCACCGAGCTTGTACGCCGCGCCGGGCATGCCCCAGACCACGCTGGTGGCTTCGTCCTGCACCAGGGTGGGGGCGCCGGCGTTGCGCAGTTCCAGCAGGCCGCGCGCGCCGTCGTCGCCCATGCCGGTGAGGATCGCGCCGATCGCATTGGCGCCGGCGCTTTCGGCCACCGAGCGGAACAGCACGTCCACCGCCGGCTTGTGCCGGTTCACCGCCGGGCCGTCGTCCACGCGGCAACGCCAGCGCGCACCGTCGCGGATGATGCGCAGGTGTTTGCCGCCGGGCGGCAGGTAGGCGTGGCCGGGCAGTACCGCTTCGCCGTCGCTGGCTTCACGCACGGACATCGCCGAATGGCGGTCCAGGCGTTCGGCGAACGGGGTGCTGAAGGTGGCAGGCAGGTGCTGGGTCATCACCACCGCCGGCGCATCGGCCGGCATGCCTTCCAGCACCACGCGCAGCGCTTCGGTGCCACCGGCCGAGGCGCCGATGGCGATCAGGCGGTCGGTGGTGCGGAACTGGATCGCGCGCGGCGCGGCGGCCGGGGCCACCGCATCCAGGGTGATGCGCGGGATGCTGGGGCGGGCGAGGGTACGCACGCGCGAGCGCGCGGCCATCTTGACCTTGCCGATGATCTCTTCGGCATAGGCCTGCAGCCCGCGGGCGACGTCGAATTTCGGCTTGGACACGAAATCCACCGCACCCAGCGCCAGCGCCTGCAGGGTGGTGTCGGCGCCACGTTCGGTCAGCGAGGAGATCATCACCACCGGCAGCGGGTGCAGCCGCATCAGGTTTTCCAGGAACGCCAGGCCGTCCATGCGCGGCATTTCCACGTCCAGGGTGATCACGTCCGGGGCCAGGCGCTTGATTTTCTCGCGCGCCAGCAACGGGTCGGCGGCAGTGCCGACGACTTCGATATCGCGATCGCTGGCGAGGATTTCGCTGAGCATCTGCCGTACCACGGCGGAGTCGTCGACGATCAGCACGCGACAGGGGCCGGTCTGGGTCATTCGAACAGCTCCACGCCGCCGGTGACCGGGGCCTTGGACAGGCGGGCGCGCACGGCCGATTCGGTAGCGGCCACTTCGGCTTCGTGGGCGTGTGGCAGGCGCTGCACGACGACGCGGCCGGTATCGGCGAAGAACCACACCTTGCGCGGATGGATGCCGCACAGGTCCTCGGCCAGCACCGGGATGTGCTCGGCCTGCAGGTACTGGCGCACGAACTCGGCGTTGCGCGTGCCCACCGGGTTGCTGGTGAAGCCCTTGAGCACGTTGGCACCGCCGAACACCTTCGCTTCCAGGCGCTTGCGGTGTGCGCCGCGCTTGAGCAGGTCGTTGATCAGCAGTTCCATGGCATAGCTGCCGTAACGCGCGGGCGCGCCGTCGCCGACGTTGCCTTCGGGCAGCAGGAAGTGGTTCATGCCGCCGATCTTCAGCACCGGGTCGCGCAGGCAGGCGGCCACGCACGAACCCAGCGTGGTGGTCAGCGCGGTGTCGTCGTCCACCACCAGGTACTGGGTGGGCAGCAGCTTGGCGGCGGTCACCTTGAAGCGGCTGTCGAAGTAGCGCATCACATCGTCGGTGCGGACCACGGCGTTCATGCCGGGGCTCCGGGGGCACGCTTGTACAGGGTGCGCCCGCACGGCTGGATCAGGTCGGCGGCGTGCAGGTAGTTCTCCGAATGGCCGGTGTAGAGCAGGCCGTCATCGCCCATGTGCTGGATCAGCCGCGACAGGATGCCGCGCTGGGTGGGCTTGTCGAAATAGATCATCACGTTGCGGCAGAACAGGGCATCGAACGGACCGCCGACGTCGTAGCGGTTGCTGAGCAGGTTGAGCGGGCGGAAGTCGATCAGGTCGCGCAGGGCCGGGTTGACCCGGCAGCTGCCTTCGTTGGGGCCGCTGCCACGCTGGAAATAGCGCTTCTTGATCGCCGGGTCCAGCCCGGACACACGGTCGATGGCGTACACGCCGCGGCTGGCGGTGGCCAGCACCTGGGTGTCCACGTCGGTGGCCAGGATCCGTACCGGCGGCTTGAGCGTGCCGAACGCTTCGCAGGCGGTGATGGCCATGGAGTAGGGCTCTTCACCGGTGGAGGCCGCGCACGACCACAGCTGCAGGGTGCCGTGGCCGGCCCGCGCGCGCAGTTCGGTGTCGAGCTTTTCGAAGTGGTGCGGTTCGCGGAAGAACGCGGTGAGGTTGGTGGTCAGTGCGTTGGTGAACGCCTGCCACTCGTCGCCGCCGTCGCGTTCGAGCTGGTCCAGGTAGTCGTGGAAGTTGCGCAGGCCCAGCGCCCGCAGGCGCCGCGACAGGCGGCCGTAGACCATGTCGCGCTTGGCCGGTGCCAGCGAGATGCCGACACGCTGGTAGATCAGGTCGCAGACGCGGCGGAAATCACGATCGGCGAACTCGAATTCGCGGCCGTTCTGGGCGGTGGTGGCAGGGGCAGAAGGCGTGGACACGGGCGGACTCGAAGGAGGGTGGGGAGGCGGCGGCCGGGTGGCCGCCGCGGAGGCTCAGAACTCTTGCCAGTTGCCGTCGTCGGGCGTGGTGCGTGGCGCGCGCGGGGCGGGCGCGGCACGTACCGGGCTGGTCGCGGCCGGGCGGGCGGCAGGCCGGGCCGGGCCGGGCACCACCACACGCGCGGTGACCGCGCTGACGGCAGCGGCCACGTGGTTGTCCAGGCGGAAGATGGCCACGGCGTCGGACAGCTGGCCGGCCTGTTCTTCCATGGCACGCGCGGCGGCGGTGGCTTCTTCCACCAGTGCGGCGTTCTGCTGGGTGGTTTCGTCCATCTGCACCACGGTCTGGTTGACCTGGTCGATGCCGGCCGACTGTTCCTGCGAGGCGGCAGAGATCTCGGCCATGATGTCGGTCACGCGCTGCACCGAGGCGACGATTTCGCCCATGGTGGTGCCGGCCTTGCGCACCAGCGCCGAGCCGTCGGCCACGCTGGCCACCGAGTCGTCGATCAGGCCCTTGATCTCCTTGGCGGCCCCGGCCGAACGCTGGGCCAGGGTGCGTACTTCGGAGGCGACCACGGCAAAACCGCGGCCCTGTTCGCCCGCGCGCGCCGCTTCCACCGCAGCGTTCAGCGCCAGGATGTTGGTCTGGAAGGCGATCCCGTCGATGACCGAGATGATCTCGGCGATGCGCCTGGAGCTGGCTTCGATCGCGCTCATGGTGGTGACCACCTGGCCGACGACCTCGCCCCCCTGGCTGGCCACGCCGTGCGCGCCGATGGCCAGCTGGTTGGCCTGGCGGGCATGCTCGGCGTTCTGCCGCACGGTGGAGGTCAGTTCCTCCATCGAGGCGGCGGTTTCTTCCAGGTTGGCGGCCTGCTGTTCGGTGCGGCGCGACAGGTCGCTGTTGCCGCTGGCGATCTCGCCGGCCGCCTGGTTGATGCTGCCCGCCGCGGCCTGGATCTGGCCCACGATCTGGGTGAGCTGGGCGACCGTGGCGTTGGCATCGTCGCGCATGCTGGCGAACACGCCCTGGAAGTCGCCGTGCATGCGCACGGTGAGGTCGCCCTCGGCGATACCCGAGAGCAGCTGCGAGAGTTTGCCCAGGTTGTCGTCGCTGACCTGCATCATCGCGTTGAGGTTGGCGATCATCAGGCGGAAGTCGTGGTCGAAGCCGGCGGTGTCGCCGCGCTGGCTGAAATCACCGGCTGCCGCGGCCGCGCCCAGGCGCTTGATCTCGGCATTGATGCTGGCCAGGTTCTGCTTGACCGAATCGACGGTGTCGGTGATGGCGGCCTTCTCGCCCGGGTAGCGCGCGATCTCGGCGGACAGGTCGCCCACCGCGTAGCGCTGCACCACCTGCAGGACGCTCTGCATGGTCTGCACGTGCGCGCCGACCAGGGTGTTGGTTTCGTGCACCATCAGCCCGTACTCGCCGGGGAAGGCGCTTTCGTCCATGCGGTAGCTGGTCTGGCCGGCGTCATGGCGGTTGGCCATCTCGCGCTGGCCGCTGATCACCGCGTGCAGCTGCTGCTGCATGCGCGCCATGCTTTCCAGCAGACGGCCGGGTTCGTCGTGGGCCTGGGCACCGATGCGGCTGTCGAGCTTGCCGGCGGCGATGCTCTCGGCCACCTGGGTGGCCTGGCGCAGCGGCAGGGTGATGCGGTTGCCGATCAGCCAGCTCAGCGCCAGCACGATCAGCACCACGGCGCCGCCGCTGGCGGTCATGATGGCGGTGAATACCAGCGCCTGCTGCTGTACGTCTTCCATGTACACGCCGCTGCTGATCACCCACTGCCACGGCTTGTACAGGCCGGCGTAGGACGACTTGTCGTACAGGCCCTCGGCGCCGGCCTTGGCCCACTTGTAGGACACCACGCCGCCGCCCTGGCGCGCGACCTGGACCAGGTCGTGGAACAGCTGCACGCCGTCCTCGGAGCGGAATGCCTGCATGTCCTTGCCGATGAGGTCCTTGCGGAACGGATGCATCAGCACGCGGTACTGGGTGTCGTAGACGCTGTAGTAGTAGGCGTCGCTGTCGGCGCGCATGCGCTCGAGGGCTTCCAGCGCGGCGGCCTTGGCGGCCGGTTCGGTCAGCTCGCCGGTCTCGGCCAGGCGGTGGTAGTGGTCCAGGATGCCGTAGGTCAGTTCGACCTGGATCTTCAGGCTGTCCTTGCGGGTATCGGTGAGGTCCAGGTACTGCATGCGCGCAGCGATCACGGCCAGGGCGATGACGCCGACGGCGATGAGGGCAGTGAGCAGGTTGAGCTTGCGCCTGACGGACAGGTTGGAGAAATACTGGTTCCAGCGGCTGATCAGATTCATGGGCAGGGCATCTTTGGTCGACGAACGTGTCGCGGCAATGCTGTTATCGGCCAAAGGCAGCGGCTATTGAGGGCAGGTGACTGAGCGTATTCAGGTTCACGCAGCCCACGGCGGGGGTAGAGCCACCCCATGGGTGGCTGCACGGGGTGCCGAAGGGGTAGAGCCGACCGTTGGTCGGCTGCACGCAATGGCGCAGATGGGTAGAGCCACCCCATGGGTGGCTGCACGCGGCACCCGAAGGTACGCAGCCACCCATGGGGTGGCTCTACCGGCGGTTGTGCAAACAAAAAAGGCCCCGATGGGTATCGGGGCCTTCCGTCATGCCAGGTTACAGCGCGCAGGCGCGCTTAGAACTCCTGCCAGTCGCCGTCGGCCAGCTCGGTGGCGACCGGGCGGGCCGCTGCACGGCGGACCGGGGCCGGCGCTGCGGCAACCGGGCGTGCGGCACGCGGGGTCGGGGCCGCCACGGCTACCGGCGGCAGCACCACGTCATGCGCGTCGAGCTTGAAGATCGACACCGCGTCGCTGAGGTGGCCGGCCTGTTCTTCCATCGAACGCGCGGCAGCGGTGGCTTCTTCCACCAGCGCGGCGTTCTGCTGGGTGGTTTCGTCCATCTGCACCACGGTCTGGTTGACCTGCTCGATGCCGGCCGACTGTTCCTGCGAGGCGGCGGAGATCTCGGCCATGATGTCGGTCACGCGCTGCACCGAGGCGACGATCTCGCCCATGGTCGCGCCCGCCTTGTGCACCAGTGCCGAGCCGTCGTTGACCTTGCCGACCGAGTCGTCGATGAGGCCCTTGATTTCCTTGGCCGCACCGGCCGAACGCTGGGCCAGGGTGCGCACTTCGGAGGCAACCACGGCAAAACCGCGGCCCTGTTCGCCTGCACGCGCGGCTTCCACCGCGGCATTCAGCGCCAGGATGTTGGTCTGGAAGGCGATGCCGTCGATGACCGAGATGATCTCGGCGATCTTCTTGGACGAGGTCTGGATCGCGCTCATGGTGGTGACCACCTGGCCGACCACTTCGCCGCCCTGGCTGGCCACGCTGTGCGCGCCGATGGCCAGCTGGTTGGCCTGGCGGGCATGCTCGGCGTTCTGGCGCACGGTGGAGGTCAGTTCCTCCATCGACGCCGCGGTTTCTTCCAGGTTCGCCGCCTGCTGTTCGGTACGGCGCGACAGGTCGCTGTTGCCCGTGGCGATCTCGCTGGCCGCCGAGCTGATGGCCTGGCTGGAGTGCTTGATCTTGGTGACGATGCCGCTGAGCTGTTCGGCGGTGGCATTGGCGTCGTCGCGCATGGTGGCGAACACGCCCTGAAAATCACCGTGCATGCGCACCGTGAGATCACCCTGCGACAGTGCGGTGAGCAGGCCGGAGATCTGCTCGATGCTGGCCGCGTTGGCGTCCAGCAGGCCGTTGATCTGCTGGGCCAGCTGAAGGAAGAAACCTTCCTTGCCATCGGCGCGGATGCGGCCGGACAGATCGCCGGCGGCGGCCTGGGCAATCACGCGGGCCACTTCGGCTTCGACCAGCGCTTCGGGCGTGCGGTCGCGCCACTCGACCACGTGGCCGACGCTCTCACCGTCCTGGTTGCGGATGGTGGACACCACCTGGGCGAACTGCGCGTCGCCGAACTGCATGGCACGACGGGCCACGCCGTTCGCCTTGAGGTTGTTCAGCAGGTTGGCATCCATCTCGCCGCGGTGCTCGAGCACGGTCAGCGGGCGGCCCACCAGCGAGGTGCCGGCATCGAAGTCGGGCAGGTGCTTGCGCAGCTCATCCTGGTACTGGGTCAGGCTCTGCTCGAGTGCGCGGTTGGCGTAGACGATGTTGAGCTGGTTGTCGGTCAGGTACACGCCGGTGGAGCTGTAATCCAGCGCGGTGCGGATGCGCAGGTTCTCGCGGGCGATGGCCTGGTCGGTTTCGGTGCGCTCGCGCAGGTCGCGCTGCATGCGCTGCATGGCCTGCATCAGGTCGCCGACTTCATCCTTGCGGGTGACGTCGATATGGCCGTCGAGCTTGCCGCCGGCCACGTCGTTGGCGACCGACACGGCGCCGCGCATGCTGCCCACCAGCGAACGGGCGAACAGGTACACCAGCACCAGGCCGAGGGCGGCACCGCCGAGCAGGGCGATGACGGTCAGGGTGGCCGACGCGGCATAGGTCGATTCGGCTTCCTCGCGCGAGGCGCGGGCCAGGCGGTTGTCTTCGGCAATCAGCGCTTCGAGCGCCGAGGAGGCTTTCAGGTGCTTGGTGCGGGTTTCGCCGACGAAGGTGTCCACGGCGTCATCGGGGAGATCCAGTTCCAGCATCTCGGTGACGGCATCGTAGGAGGCCAGCGAGTCTTTCCAATCCTTGGCGAAGGTGTCGAACAGCTTCTTCTGCTGGGGATTGTCGATCAATTCGGGGTATTTCTTGATGGACAGGTCGATCTTGCCGCGCAGTTCGGCGGCGCGCTTCTTGGCGTCGGCCTTGACGTCGTCGCTGGCGCGGATCAGGCCCTGGTAGGCCGAGTTGCGGTATTCGCCCACCATGCCGCGGATTTCACCGGCGGTGCGGATGCTTTCCATCCGGTGGCCGGCCAGTTCGGTGGTGACGTTGTTGAGCGAGTACAGCCCGCGATACGCCACGATGCCCTGCAGCAGCATCACCAGCAGGAGGACACCGAAAGTCAGCATCAACTTCGGCATCAGTTTGAGGTTGTTGATCCAGGGCATGGGCGGTGCGATCTCCAGTGGCAAACGCGTCCGGGCGTCGTGCCCGGTTGCAGCGACCACGCCGGCCAGTGCCGGCGTGGCATGGCGTACGGCGGATTACTTGATGTTGGCGAGCTTGAGGCCGGCCGGCGAGCTGACTTCGATTTCAGCACGCGATGCGTCGCGGGCGATCTTGCCGATCACGCAGACGGTCTTGCCTTCCAGGGTTTCCAGCGGGAAGCTGAACTTGCCGCGGTTGGCACCGGCGATGCGGGCCGAGAAGGTGTGGCGCGGGAACGCGCCGCCCATGTACAGGAAGGTCGGCTGGCCTTCGGAGCCTTCGGCGTAGCGGGCCTTTTCGACCTTGCCGCAGACCATGCCGTCCTTGCCGACCGAGCGCGGTGCCATTTCCGGCGGGATCATCTCGGCCGACTGGGCGAAGGCGGACGAGGCAGAGGAGGCGAGGACGGCAACCGAGAACAGCGCAAGCAGGGACTTCATCGGGAATAATCTCCGGGGGAAATTGGACGAGTTGGCCCGGCCTTGGGCAGCCCTACACAGCCGGGTCCTGAAGCAGCTATCGGCCGTCGCGCAGGGAACTGAAGAACTTTTTTCACGATCCCGGTCGAATCGACCGGGATGGCGGGGTGCGATCAGGCGGCGGCGTCTTCAACGTGGGCCGGCTGGCCCATGTCGGCGCTGTCGAGCAGGGTTTCGATATCCAGCAGGATCAGCATGCGATCGTCCTGGGTGCCGATGCCGGAGATGAAGCGGGTATCGACGGCGGCGCCGAACTCGGGGGTGGGGCGGATCTGGTCGGCGTTGAGCGGGATGACGTCGGAGACGCTGTCGACGACGATGCCGACGACGCGGTCTTCCACGTTGAGCACGATCATCACGGTGAAGGCGTCATACGTGGCCTTTTCCAGGCGCAGCTTGAGGCGCAGGTCGATGACCGGGACGATGGTGCCGCGCAGGTTGATGACGCCCTTGATGTAATCGGGGGCATCGGGCACGCGGGTGACCGAGTCGTAGCCGCGGATTTCCTGGACCTTGAGAATATCCACGCCGTAGTGCTCGGCGCCGAGGGTGAAGCTGAGGTACTCGCCACCGCTGCTGGCGGCGTTGGGGTTGCTGTCGTTCATGGAAGGAATCCTGGGTCGGGCGTGGCGGTAAGGAAAAACCGGGCGTCACGCTCAATATCGGCCTGGAGTGGGGCGACTTTAGACGGGGTGTGATTGGCGGCTTCCAGCTATTCGCTGCTGATGGCCAGCGGGCGGTGCCAGGCCCTGCCGGGACACGCCGTGAACCCATCCCTGGGGGCTCGTGGGCGCCTTGCTCGTTTATGCAATCCTGCACAAACGGCAAGACCGGGGTTGGGCGTCCTGCCCAACCCGTCCGGCGCATGCGCCGGACCCATGGCGCCCAACGGTCCCGGCAGGGCCTGGCACCGCCCGCCCCACAGAATGCGTGATCGGTGGGATAAAGCCGCCCGTGGTGGGGAGGGGTAGTGCCGAGCGTTGCTCGGCACCTACACCCCCACCCCGCGCTGCGTGCTCTTGCTCTCAACACGGCGAAAGCCATCTGCGCTGGGGCGGTACGGGTGGGTTGGCGGGACCGTTGGGCGCCATGGATGGCGCCCACGAGCCTCCAGGGATGGATTTACGGCGTGTCCCGCCAACCCACCCGTACCGACCCACCCCGACAGCACCGAACCGCCGCAGTTGCGGTTGCAGTTGCTCCCAAGAAAAGCAGCCGCCTAACTCTCCCCATTCTTGCGGGCGCTACGCTGCCGGTCGATGCGGAAAATGTAGCGCTGGATCGCACTGTCGCCCCCGCGTGGCAGCGTGTCGAAACGCATCCCCACCCGCTTCATCTCCACCCCGTTGGGCAGCTTCACCGCCAGCTGATTGCACACGATCAACGCAATCTGCAGCGACCCGCCCTCCGGCATGTCCAGCCGCGCGTCATAACGCTTCTGCAGCGCGAACACATTGCAGTCCACCGGCACCGTCACCGCCAGACCGCCGCCACTGATGTCCACCACCCGCAGACTCAACGCCTCGCTGCGGTCCTCGTTGATCGGGAACAGCAACTGCGGTGAATCGGTGATCGGCGTCTCCAGGCGGTACAGCTCGCGACGCTGCAGGTGCACCAGCTCGCTCGGGAACGCCACCCGGAACGCCACATGGTGCGTACTGCCCACGCGCTCCAGATGGTCCAGCCGGAACCGTACCATCACCTTGTCCAGCTGCGCGAAGCACAGCAGGTGCCCGGCTTCCTCCGCCGCCCGGTTGGCCGGCTCGGACGGACTGCCGTCGAGCAGCAGCATGTCCTCGTCCTCGTCCAGCTCCAGGATCGCGGTCGGGAACGACTGGTCCCGACCGCCCAGGTGGGCATTGATCAACGAGCGCTGGTCGATCAATGCCTGCAGCAATTGACGGATCTGCCGGGGATTGCGGACCAGGTAACGATCGTCCGCGCCGTCGTCGTGCGCGGCGTGGGGATCGTCGTGTGCGTCAAGGCTGCCTTCGGACATGGATGCGTGCTGAATTGAGTGGGCGCCGCCGGCGGGATTTACCGGGGCTCTGTCCGTTTATCGGCAGCGGTTCACATTAATGTAGGGCCAATCCGTGTAGATCACATTGCCTACCCCAGACGCACGACACCCCGCCGAAGCGGGGTGCCGTGGACAGACGTCACAGACGAGGACGGCTTAGAACTCCTGCCAGTCGCCTTCATTGGCCAGCACCGGCTCGCGCACCGCGGGACGGCGCACCGGCGCTGCCGCCGCACGCGCACGCGGTGCCGCGGCCGCCGGGGCACGGGGGCTGGCAGCCGACACGCTGGCCACCGGCGCCGCCTGGCCGTCCAGCTTGAACAGCGCCACCGCATCGGTGAGGTGGCCGGCCTGCTCTTCCATCGAACGGGCGGCGGCGGTGGCTTCTTCCACCAGCGCGGCGTTCTGCTGGGTGGTTTCGTCCATCTGGGTGATGGTCTGGTTGACCTGCTCGATGCCCGCCGACTGTTCCTGCGAAGCGGCGGAAATCTCGGCCATGATGTCGGTCACGCGCTGCACCGACGCCACGATTTCGCCCATGGTCTCGCCAGCCTGGTTGACCAGCGCCGAGCCCTCGGCCACCTTGCCGACCGACTCGTCGATCAGGCCCTTGATCTCCTTGGCCGCACTGGCCGAGCGCTGGGCCAGGGTGCGCACTTCGGAGGCCACCACGGCAAACCCACGGCCCTGTTCGCCTGCACGTGCCGCTTCCACGGCGGCATTCAGCGCCAGGATGTTGGTCTGGAAGGCGATGCCGTCGATCACGGTGATGATGTCGGCGATGCGGCGCGAGGACGCGTCGATTTCGTGCATGGTGCTGACCACGCGGCCGACCACGTCGCCGCCCTGGCTGGCCACACCGTGCGCGCCGATCGCCAGCTGGTTGGCCTGGCGGGCGTGTTCGGCGTTCTGGCGCACGGTGGAGGTCAGTTCCTCCATCGACGCGGCGGTTTCTTCCAGGTTGGCGGCCTGCTGCTCGGTACGGCGCGACAGGTCGTTGTTGCCCGAGGCGATTTCGCCGGCGGCGGTGCTGATGCTGGAGGACGCGTGCTGGATGCGGCCCACGATCTGGGTAAGCTGGGCCACGGTGGTGTTGGCGTCGTCGCGCATGCTGGCGAACACGCCGTGGAACTGGCCCTGCATGCGTGCGGTCAGGTCGCCGTTGGCGATCGACTGCAGCAGGTGCGACAGCTGCGACAGGTTGCCGTCGGCCACTTCCATCATGGTGTTGAGGTGCTCGATCATCACCCGGAAATCGTGATCGAAGCGCAGCGCATCGCCGCGCTGGCTGAAGTCACCGGCCGCGGCCGCCTGGGCCAGCGACTGGATCTGGGTGTTGATGGCCAGCAGGCTGGCCTTCGCGGCGTCCATCGATTCGTGCAGGATCGCGCGGCTGCCGGGCAGGCGGCGGGCGTTGGGCGACAGGTCACCGGCGGCGTACTGGTTCAGCACCGCGATGGCGTCCTTGATGGCATCCAGGTGATCGAACACCACCGTGTTGGTACCCACGGCCAGCTCGCCGTACACGCCCGGGAAGTCGGTGGGCATGCGGTGCGAAATATCCGGGCCGGCATGCATTGCGGCCATCTGCCGGGTTTCCTCGGAGTAGCGGCGCAGCATGCTGGTCATCTCGCCGGTGGCGGCCAGCATCTGCCCGGCCTCGTCGGCGCTGGTGGCGCGGATGGTGACGCTCAGGTCGCCGCGGGCCACCGACTTGATGGCGTGCACGGCCTGGCCCAGCGGACGGGTGATGATGCGCGAGATCATGAAGGCCAGGCCGGCGGCCACCAGCGACAGCAGCACCATGCAGCAGATGATGGCGATCACGCTGGTGCGGTGGGTGGCATTGGCCGCGGCGATCTTGCTGGCCATCAGGCCGTTGCTGAACGCACCGAGCGCCTTGAGGTCATCGAACAACTGGCGGCGGGCCGGGCGCGACTTCTCGTCGGAGACCTGGCGGGCCAGCGCACCGTCACCGGCGGCGACGGCGGCGCGCAGTTCGACGTTGGCGGCGAAGTAGGCATCGGTGTCGGCGGACACCTTGGCGAACAGGGCGCGTTCGCGCTCACCGGCCGGCAGTGCCGCGTAGGCCGCCAGTTCGTCGCGGACCACCTTGGCGGTGGTCTCCATGCGCTTGTTGTAGTCGGCGACCTTTTCCGGCTGGTCAAACATGCTCACCTGCGCCATTTCGTAGGTGCGGAATTCACCCAGCTGCGAGCGCACCTCGCCCAGGTGCTGCACCGACGGAATGTCGTTGCTGGCCATCGCG
Organism: Stenotrophomonas sp. 2619; assembly: GCF_040548725.1. NCBI lineage: Bacteria > Pseudomonadati > Pseudomonadota > Gammaproteobacteria > Lysobacterales > Lysobacteraceae > Stenotrophomonas > Stenotrophomonas sp. 2619. Next base: position 66,992 of record NZ_JBEPSF010000003.1, read on the forward strand.
CCCAGTTCGGCGTTGGCGCCATTGAGGCGGACCAGCGCGAAGGCACCGAGGATGACGGTCATCAGGGTGGTGAGGGTAAAGCCCACGGCCAGTTTGCGGGCGATGGGCAGATCGTGGAACCACTTCATGGCAGGAACTCCGGGCAGGGCAGTGGCGCGCAGCCGTGGGGGCGCTGGGCGTGAGGTCGTGGCGAATGCGGGATGGGGCGAGGGGCGCGTGACGGTGAAGTCAACGCTCTCCCGGGATAGCGGCGACGCGACGTCGCAACTTGAGTGTTCGATGTCACATTTTTTCGCGCGGTTCATCCGCGCCGGGTAAAGCGGCATTGGTTGCATAAGCAAGCAGCGGCAAGGCGTTCGATTCGCAGCACAAGCAGGCGCATCAGTACGCCAACGTATCGCCACAGATCAACATCACAGTTTCAAAAAAAGGGACGCAAACGCACACGCGCGCACGGCAATGCCGACCACAGCCCGGTAGCGCATAACCCGGTAGTGCCGGCCGCTGGCCGGCAACGCAGCAATCGGTAGTGCCGGCCGTTGGCCGGCAAGCCCATGACCCCATCCGGCACCGCGAGGAGCCGGCCAGCGGCCGGCACTACCGGTGGCGGGCGGAATGAGGAGCCGGCCAGCGGCCGGCACTACCGGGTGGCAGGCGGAATGAGGAGCCGGCCAGCGGCCGGCATTACCGGGTGGCAGGCGGAATGAGGAGCCGGCCAGCGGCCGGCATTACCGGGTGGCGGGCGGAATGAGGAGCCGGCCAGCGGCCGGCACTACCGGGACGAAGGCCGGGGACTCCCAAACGAGGAGCCCCCGCTAGTAGCGGGGGCGCGCCGACAGGCGGGGGGTGTTGGCTGCTGGTGAAGCGGCGCCCAAAGTTTGCAACGCAAACTTTGGGGATCCTTCGCGATCGCGAATGATCAAGCCGCCTGTGGCATCCGCAACGACCGCACCAGGCCACCGATATCCACGATCAGCGACACCCGGCCATCGCCGAGGATGGTGGCACCGGACACGCCACTGATGCGGCGGTAGTTGTTCTCGATGTTCTTGACCACCACCTGCTGCTGGCCGACCAGTTCGTCCACTTCCAGCGCGATCTTCTGGCCATCGCCTTCGACCACCACCACCAGCGAGTCGTCCTTGGTACGCCCGCCGAACCCGTAGTACTCGCTGAGCGAGAGGATCGGCAGGTACTCGCCACGCACCCGCAGCACGCGGCCTTCGCCGGCCATGGTGCGCACGTCCTCGGGCTGCGGCTGCAGCGCCTCCAGCACGTAGGCCAGCGGCAGGATCACCGTTTCACCGGCCACCGCCACGGTCATGCCGTCGAGGATGGCCAGGGTCAGCGGCAGCCGGATCAGCACGCGGGTGCCATTGCCGGCCTTGCTTTCCAGCTGTACTTCGCCGCCCAGTGCCTGGATGTTGCGGCGGACCACGTCCATGCCCACGCCACGCCCGGACAGATCGGTAACCGCGTCGGCGGTGGAGAAGCCCGGCTGGAAGATCAGGTCCCAGACCTGCGCGTCGGTGGGGTTGTCGGGCACGCTCAAGCCACGCTCGAGCGCCTTGGACAGGATCTTGTCGCGGTTCAGGCCGCGGCCGTCGTCGCTGACTTCGATGACGATGTGGCCGCCCTGGTGCGAGGCCGCCAGCGTGATCGTGCCGGTCTCGTCCTTGCCGGCATCGCGGCGGACATCGGGCATTTCCAGGCCGTGGTCGATCGAGTTGCGGACCAGATGCACGAGCGGATCGGCGATCTTCTCGATCAGGCCCTTGTCCAGCTCGGTGCCTTCGCCGATGGTGCGCAGGCGAACGTGCTTGCCCAACCGCGAGGACAAATCGCGGACCAGGCGCGGGAAGCGGCGGAACACCGCGTCCACCGGCAGCATGCGCACGCCGATGACCGCTTCCTGCAGGTCGCGGGTGTTGCGTTCAAGCAGGTCCAGGCCGGCGAACAGCTGTTCGGCATGCACCGGGTCCAGGGCGTGCGACACCTGCTTGAGCATGGCCTGGGTGATGACCAGTTCGCCGACCAGGTTGATCAGGGCATCGACCTTTTCCACGGCGACGCGGATCGAGGTTTCTGCTTCGTGTGCGGCCGGGGCAGCGGCTGCGACAGGTGCCGCCGCAGCTGCAGGTGCCGGGGCGGCCACCGGGGCCGCTGGCGCGTGAGTGGCCAGGCTGGGCGGTGCGGCCGGACGGATGTCCAGTTCGCAGTCGTCCACGACCCAGGCGAAGGTGTCTTCGATCTTGCTGCGCGGCACCTTGCCGACCAGGCCGAGGTCCCACGCCAGGTGGGCTTCAAGCGGGTCAAGCTGGTCGAAGCCGGGCAGGCGGTCCAGCCGCGCGGCCACCTGCAGCGAGCCCAGGTGTTCCAGCTCGCGGATGATGCGCAGCGGATCGTTGCCGCTCATGAACAGCGACGGCGAGGGCACGAAGCCGATCTGCCACGCTTCGGGGGTGTCATCCACCTTGGCCGCGGCTACCGGCGTGGCGGCAGCCGCCTGGCCCGACAGCACTGCTTCCAGGCGCGCCTTGATCGCGGCCACGGCCTGCGGGTCGGCAGGCTGGCCGTGCTCGGCTTCGCGCAGCAGGGCGCGCAGCACGTCCACCGAGGACAGCATGGCGTCGACCGCGGTGGCTTCCAGGGCGCGCTTGCCGGCACGCAATTCGTCCAGCAGGGTTTCCAGCACGTGGGTCAACGCGGCGATCGCGTCGAAGCCGAAGGTGCCGGCGCCGCCCTTGATGGAATGCGCGGCGCGGAACACCGAATTGATGATTTCCGGGTCCTGCTGGCCCGATTCAAGCGCCAGCAGGCCAGCCTCCATTGCATCCAGCCCCTCGCGGCTTTCTTCAAAGAACGTGGCGTGGAAACGTTGCAGATCCATGCTCATGGTGCGTGGGGTCCGGTTGCGAAGGGAGGGAGGGTGGTGCGGTGGTGTGCGCCGGGATCAGCCCAGCACTTTCTGCACGGTGGCGACCAGCTGTTCGGGGTTGAACGGCTTGACCAGCCAGCCGGTGGCACCGGCGGCCTTGCCTTCGGACTTCTTGTCGGCGGCCGATTCGGTGGTCAGCATCAACATCGGGGTGAACTTGTAGTCGGGCAGCTGGCGCAGCTCGCGGATCAGCGAGATGCCGTCCATGTTGGGCATGTTGACGTCGGTCACCACCGCGTTGAACCGCTGGCCCTTGGCCCGGCCCAGTGCGACGGCACCATCTTCGGCCTCTTCGACCGAAAAGCCGGCCGAGGTGAGGGCGAAAGAGACCATCTGGCGCATCGACGCCGAGTCGTCCACCACCAAGATTCGTGCGCTCATGCAGCGTTCTCCACAGATTTCAGGTTGTCATGGGTTGCGTCCAGGCCGAGGGCCTGGGTGAGGCCGAGCAGTCGCGCGGCATCACGGAAAGTGGCAGTGCAACCGTCGAATCCGGTCGGGTGGCCTGCCTGGCGGCGGGCGTCGACGAATGCGCACAGGACCTGCATTGCTGCGGTATGGATACGGCTCACCTGGCTGGCATCCAGCGTCAGTTCGCCGGCCTGGTCCACCAACGGGGCCAGGCGGGTTTTCAGCTCGGTGCTGGTCTCGATTCCGAGATCACCACCCAGGGCAACAGTGCTCATGTTTGCTCCGGACAAACGGTTCCGAGAGAGATAACGGCCTGCGCCCACAAAGCTTTAGGGGAGGTGCGGGAGATCTTCATCATTCGGTCGGCCGCCCCGCCCGCGGGAGGGGTAGAGCCACCCCATGGGTGGCTGCGCCGCACGGGATGAGGCACACCCGTCGTCATGCCGTCACGACGTCGAACAGGACGGCAGCCACCCATGGGGTGGCTCTACCGCGTGGGGGGCGGTCAATTCAACAGCTGGGTGGCATCCAGCAGGATCATCGGCTGGGCGCTGATCCGGGCGACGCCACGGAACAGGTCGTTGGAAATCTGGCAGATGCGGGCGGTATCGGGCGGCTCGATCTGCGAGTCGGTGAGGTTGGCCACGTCTTCCACGGCCGACACGCGCAGGCCCATGGTTTCGCCGTCCTCCTCGAGCACCACGATGCGGGTGTTGGCGTCTTCCTGGGCCGGACCGGCGCCCAGATGGATGCCCAGGTCCATCACCGGTACCACCTGGCCGCGCAGGTTCATGATGCCCAGCATGGCGTCGGCGGTACCGCGCAACGGCAGCAGCGGCACTGGCAGCACCACTTCCTGCACCTTGAGCAGTTCCAATGCGTAGGCCTGGGCGCCGCAACGCAGGCGCAGCCAGCGCGAGGTGCGCTCGCTGGCCCGACGGTTCTCGCGCGGACTGGAGGCCGGGTTACGCGCCTGCGCCTGCAATTCCTGCCAGCTGCCTGGTCGGGTGTGGGCCGGTGCCGGGGCAGCGCTGCGGGCGCTCGGGGCACTCATCGGCATCGGTGGGGGCATGGTGCGGGCGGCGGGTGTTGGGGTGGGGGTGGGAACGGGACGGGCAGGCGCGACGGGCATTGCTGCTGCGGCGACGGCCGGCGCACTGTCGTGCAGCACGTCGTCGGGAAGGTCGTCCCAGCTCGGCCTGGCCGCGTCCGCGCCTGTGGCCGCAGCCGGCAGCGCCGCAACCGGTGGGCCGAGTGCGGGGTCGTTCATCAGCTCGTCGAGCAGGGCCAGGTTGGCTGGCGCGCCGGGCGAGGTCGGGGTGTCGTGGACGGTCGCGAGGGTCTCGACCGGAGGGCCGAGCGCGGGATCGTTCATCAGCTCGTCGAGCAGCGCCAGGTTGGCTGGCGCGCCGGGCGAGGTCGGGGTGTCGTGGACGGTCGCGAGGGTTTCGACCGGTGGGCCGAGCGCGGGGTCGTTCATCAGCTCGTCGAGCAGCGCCAGGTTGGCCGGTGCGCCGGGCGAGGTCGGGGTGTCGTGGACGGTCGCGAGGGTCTCGACCGGTGGGCCGAGCGCGGGATCGTTCATCAGTTCGTCGAGCAGGGCCAGGTGGGCCGGTGCACCCACGGCGGTGGGGGTGTCGAACGGCGTTGCGGGCGTGGGCGCGTCGCTGTCCGGGTCGATGCCGGGGGCGGCATCGGCCAGCGCGTGGCGGGCGAACTCGGCGCTGATCGCACGGGCCACGCCATCGGCTTCGGCGTCGTCCTGCGCGGCCACCGTGGCGGCCGGCGGGGCCGATGCGTCTGCCTGCACCGGCGCAGCCGGGACGGCATCGCCCAGCAGTTGTTCCAGGTAGTCGTCGAGCACGCCGGCGGTGGTCATGCCGCGCGCTCCATCTGCAGCGCGTCGTCGGCGACGATCCATTCCAGGGCACGGCGGTACGCGGCCAGGCCGCGGCCGGGGTAGTCGTCGGACTGCGCCGGAACGGTCAGGCTGGCGGCGTTGCAGATGCGGGTGTCGACCGGAATCGCGTCTTCCCAGACGCGGTGGCCGTGCGTGTCCTGCATCAGCTTGACGGTTTCGTTGCCGGCGCGGGTGCGGCGGTCGAACAGGGTTGGCAGGATCGACATCGGCAGCGGGCGGCGGCGCGAACGCTCGACCATCTCGCCGGTCCGCACCATGCCGTCCAGGCCATGCAGGGCCAGCGGTTCGGCCTGGGTTGGAATGATCAGGCGGTCGGCGGCGGCCAGCGCGTTGATCATCAGCAGGCCCAGCGTGGGTGCGCAGTCCAGCAGGATGTAGTCGTGCTGGCCCTGGTGGCGGGCAAACGCGTTCTGCAGGGCCAGGCCCAGCCCGGGCTGGTTGGCGCTGCGCCGTTCCAGGGTGGCCAGCGCGGCCTGCGCGCACACGTAATCCAGGCCGGGAATATCGCTGTGGCGGCTGAGCGAGGAGAGCTCGGCCGGCGGCGCGCCGAACAGTTCCAGCACGCCCTGCGGCGGCGGGTCCAGCGGCACGCCGAAGGCGCGGGTCAGCGACGAATGCGGATCAAGATCGATCAGCAGCACGCGGTGGCCCAGGGTGGCCAGGCCACGGCCGAGGGCCAGGGTCGTGGTGGTCTTGCCCACGCCGCCCTTCTGATTGGCGATTGCCCAGATGCGCATTCGGTTCACTCCTTCATTGCAGGGGAAACGGCGGCGCCCACACGGCTGCCGGCCGGCACCGGTGGCAAGTGCACCGGTGCGATGGGGGATGGGGCGGGGGTCTTGCCGGGCGTGGCCGGGTCCGATTCGGCGGTCAACTGCGGCCCGATCGGATCCACGCCCTGCGCGGTGTCGGCCAGGATGATCACCATCACCCGCCGGTTGCGGTTGCGCCCTTCGGCGCTGGCGTTGTCTTCGCGCGGGCGGAACTGGCCGTAGCCGACCATCGCCAGCCGCGACGGCTGCAGGCCCTGGTCGGCGAACAGGTGGACCACGCTGGCCGCGCGCCCGGCCGAGAGTTCCCAGTTGGAGGGGAACAACGGGGTGGCGATCGGAATGTTGTCGGTGTGGCCTTCCACGCGCACGCCGTTGGGCGCCTCGCGCAGCACCTGGGCCAGCTTGGACAGGGTGTCGCGTGCGTGCACATCCAGCGTGGCCGAGCCGGTGGGGAACAGGATGTCGCTGTTGATCTCCACCTCGATCCACAGCTCGGTGCGGCGCACGGTGATCATCCCGCGCTCGATCAGCGGTGCCAGCGTGGCGGTGAGGCGGTCGGCGATGGTGTTGAGCTGGCGCTCGGCGCGCTGCAGCTGTTCCTGGTTGCGCACCGACACCGGCATGCGCATCTGCGAGGCCATCGCCGGCAGCAGGGTGGGGTCGTTGGACGGGGCGGGCGCGGCCGGGCCGACGCGGTTGCCGGCCTTGATCACCGACGGGCTGTCCCAGCCGCCGCCCTGCACCTGCTGGTTGCCCACCTGCACCGGGTTGATGGTGCGCGGCGCGCCACCGAAGGCGGTGGTCAGCGCATCGGCCATGACCCGGTACTTGCCTTCGTTGAGCGAGGAGATGGCGTACATCACCACGAAGAAGGCGAGCAGCAGCGTCATGAGGTCGGCGTAGGGAATGGCCCAGGCCTCATGGTTGGCATGCTCTTCGTGATGCTTGCGGCGGGCCATGTCAGTGCAGGAATCCGGAGAGGTTGGTTTCGATGTTGCGCGGGTTCTCGCCCTGCGCGATCGAGATCAGGCCTTCGATGATCATTTCGCGGTCGCGGCTGTTGTGGTGGATCACGCTCTTCAGCTTGGCCGACACCGGCAGGAACAGCAGGTTGGCCGAGGCGATGCCGTAGATGGTGGCGGTAAATGCCGCGGCGATGCCGTGGCCGAGCTTGCTCGGGTCGGCGAGGTTCTTCATCACCGCGATCAGGCCCAGCACCGCGCCGATGATGCCCAGCGTGGGGGCGTAGATGCCCATGCCCTCGAACACCTTGGACGCGGCCAGGTCCTGGTGCTCCTGGCTGCTCAGTTCGATTTCCATCATGTGGCGGATGGTTTCCGGCTCCACGCCGTCCACCAGCAGCTGCAGGCCCTTGCGCAGGAACGGGTCGTTCTGTGCATCCACCTGGGCTTCCAGGCCGAGCAGGCCCTGGCGACGGGCGATGTTGCTCCATTCGACGATCTGCTTGATCAGTTCGTGGCGGTCGCTGCTGGGCGGCAGGATGACCCAGCGCACAATCTTGAAGGCGTGCTTGAAGACCGCCGGCGAGGTGTGCAGCAGGATGGAGGCGATGGTGCCGACGATCACGATCACGAAGGCGGCCGGCGACCACAGTGACGCCAGGCCGGCCCCCTTGAGGATGCTGCCGCCGACCAGTGAGGCCAGGGCGAGGAAAAGTCCGATGAGGCTGAGTCTGTCCATGGGTCCGTTATCGGCGTATGTGAATGGGACTTGAGATGCCGAAGGAATCCGGTGGGGCGGCGGTCACAGTTTTTGGGGGAAGCAGCCGAGCAGAGCCCGGCTCTACGGCGCGTCAGCGAAGGCCGTCCACGTCGAGGATCAGCGACATGCGGCCGTCGCCGATCAGGGTGGCGCCGGCGTAGCCGCGCAGGCCGCGCAATGCCTTGGGCAGCGGTTTGATCACCACTTCCTCGCGGCCCCGCACCTGGTCCACCACCAGCCCGAAGCGGGCTTCACCGGCCTGCAGCACCACGATGGTGAGCAGCGGCGAGGCGGCCGGTGCGACGGCCAGCCAATGGCGCAGGTCCACCAGCGGGAGCGTGTGCGACTTGCGGTCGAGTACGGCGCGGCCATCGAACCAGCCCAGCGAGGTGTTGGGTGCGTGCAGCACCTCCATCACGCGGGCCAGCGGCAGGGCGTAGACGTCGTCGCCGGCCTGCACCAGCAACGTCGGCAGGATCGCCAGGGTGAGCGGGACGCGGATCATGAAGCGGCTGCCACGGCCCAGCTCGGACTGGATCTGGATCTGGCCGCTGAGCTCGCGGATGCGCGACTGCACCACGTCCATGCCGACGCCGCGGCCGGAGATGTCGGTGACTTCCTGCTTGGTCGAGAAGCCCGGCAGGAACACCAGGTGCAGGCATTCCTCGCTGGTCAGGCGGGCCGCCGCTTCCGGATCGATCAGCCCCTTTTCGCGCGCCTTCTGGCGCAGCCGTTCGGGATCGATGCCGGCGCCGTCGTCCTGCACCTCGATGCTGACGTAGTCGCCTTCCTGCTGCGCCGACAGCCGCACATGGCCGCTGCGCGGCTTGCCCTGGGCTTCACGCAGGTCGGGCGTTTCCACGCCGTGGTCGATGGCGTTGCGGACCAGGTGGACCAGCGGATCGGCCAGGGCTTCGACCAGATTGCGGTCGAGCTCGGTCTCGGCGCCGATCAGCTCCAGTTCCACTTCCTTCTTCAGGTTGCGCGCCACGTCGCGGGCGACCTTGGGGAAGCGCGAGAACACCTTGCCCACCGGCTGCATGCGGGTGCGCATCACCGCCGACTGCAGGCGCGCGGTGGCGATGTCCAGGGTGGACACGGCGCGGTCGAGCTCTTCGTCGTGCAGGCGCGCACGCAGCGTCTTGAGCCGGTTGCGTGACAGCACCAGTTCGCCGATCAGGTTGACGATGGCGTCCAGGCGCTTGGTGTCCACGCGCACGGTGTGCTCGGCTTCGGCCACCGGCTTGTTGGCGGCCGGCTTGGCGGCCGGTGCCGCCGCTGCACGGGGCGGCGGGGCAGGCGCGGCCACCGGCTTGGCGCCGGGCACGGCACCGCCATGCAGCTGGTCGAGCAGCGCCTCGAATTCGTCTTCGCCGATCAGGCCATCATCGGCCTTGCCGGCAGCCGCCACGGCGGTGGGTGCCGCGCCGCCGTGCAGGGTGTCGAGCAGGGCTTCGAACTCATCGTCGGTGATCAGCTCGCCGCTGGCCGGGGCGGCCACTGCCGCCACCGGAGTGGCCGGGCCGTTGACGTCGAATTGTGCGATCAGCTCCGGCGGCGCATACCCGGGCTCTTCGCCGGCCGACACCGAATCCAGCATCGACTGCAGGTAATCCAGCGACTGCTGGGCCGCATCGAAGTGGTGGGCCTGCAGCGTGGCCTTGCCCGAGCGGGCCATGCCCAGGGTTTCCTCGGCGGCATGGCACAGCTCGACCATGGCCTGGATGCCGAGGAAGCCGGCACCGCCCTTGAGCGTGTGGAAGCCGCGGAACACCGCATTGAGCTGGTCGCTGTCCTGGGGCGACTGCTCCAGCGACACCAGCTGTTCGCCGAGGCGGTCCAGGATTTCCTGGGCCTCGAGGATGAAATCGGCGGCAATATCGTCTGGAACAGCGCTCATGGTGTTACAGCCCCAAATCCGAAAGCAGGTCGTCAGCATCCACCTGGGATACCTGGTGGCGGTCCAGGCCACTCACGGCCGGGCCGGCCAGGCCGTTGTCCCGCTTCTGCGCGGTGTCGTCCTGCGGCGGCAGCCCGAGGGCGCCAAACCCTTCGTGCACGCGACGCACGATCCCCACCACGCGGCGGATGATCTGCCCGGTGAGGTCCTGGTAGCTCTGGGTAAGGGCGATCTCGGTGAGGTTGTGGCGGATCCGGTCCAGCTGCTGGTCCTGGTCGGCGGTGAGGCCATTGGCCCGCAGCTGTTCGGTCAGCGCCCGGCACTCCTCGGCCAGGTCCAGGGTGCGGTGGGTGGCCTGTTCGGTCATCGTCACCACGTGGTCCAGGCGCGCGCAGGCATCGTCCAGCTCGCCGGCTTCGCTGGGCAGGCTGGGCAGTTCGCCCAGGGCCTGGCCCAGTTCGCGGGCGAGCCGGTTCAGGCCGGCCATCATCGGCTGGGTGCGCAAGGCGGCCAGCGCGTCGATTTCCCGGCGCCAGCCGGCTTCATCGCCGCTTTCCAGCGCAGCCAGGGCGTCCTGCAGGCGCTGCACCAGCGCGGATTTGTCGCGGAGGGTTTCCATCAGGCGCTCGCTGCCAGGCGTTCGAAGATCTTGCCGAGCTTTTCTTCCAGAGTCTGCGCGGTGAACGGCTTGATGATGTAGCCGTTGACGCCGCACTGGGCCGCTTCGATGATCTGTTCGCGCTTGGCTTCGGCGGTGACCATCAGTACCGGCAGGGTCTTGAGCTTGGCGTCGGCGCGGATCGCCTTGAGCAGGTCGATGCCGGTCATCACCGGCATGTTCCAGTCGGTGACCACGAAATCGAACGGCTGGCTCTGCAGCAGCGACAGCGCGGCATGCCCGTCCTCGGCTTCGGCCGTATTGGTGAAGCCCAGATCGCCCAGCAGGTTCTTGACGATACGACGCATGGTCGAGAAATCGTCGACGATCAGGATACGCATGTTCTTGTTCAAAGCACTTTCCTCGGTATCAAGTGTTCGCGAGGCCGGCGTCGGCCGCCTCGAAGATCTTCAATCGGCCCCGCAGGCGCAGCACGGCCTGGCCGTGGATCTGGCACACGCGTGACTCGCTGACGCCCAGTACGGCGCCGATCTCTTTCAGATTCAGTTCCTGCTCGTAATACAGCGACAGCACCAGCTGCTCGCGTTCGGGCAGCAGGCCGATCGCATTGCCCAGTTCGCGGCCGAACTCGCCGCGCTCCAGCACCTGCTGCGGGGTCGGGCCGCCCTGGGCGACGGTGTCCAGCTCGCCCTGGTCCTCGATCCGCGATTCCAGGCTCAGCACCTGGCCGCGTGCGGCGTCTTCCATCAGGCGCAGGTAGTCCGGCAGCGGCATGTCCATGGCGGCGGCCACTTCGGTGGCGCTGGCGGCACGGCCGGTGCTCTGTTCCAGGCGGCGGATGGTGGACGCGGCGTCGCGGGCACGGCGGTGCACCGAACGCGGCACCCAGTCGCCCCGGCGGATCTCGTCGATCATCGAACCGCGGATACGGATCGAGGCGTAGGTTTCGAACGAGGCGCCCTGGTCGGCGTCGTAACTGCGCGAGGCCTCGATCAGGCCCATCATGCCGGCCTGGATCAGGTCATCCACTTCCACGCTGGCCGGCAGGCGCGCGGCCAGGTGGTGGGCGATGCGGCGCACCAGGTCCGAATGCTGGGCAATGCATTCGTTGGCGGCGGTGCGTTGCACCTCTTTGTATTGTGCGGCGCCTTTCATGCGGTCACCCCGCGTTGCTTGAGGATGCGTTCCAGGAAGAATTCGACCCCGCCACGCGGCTCGGTCGGGGCCTGCCAGCGGGCGGTGCGGCGGGCGATTTCGGTGATCGCCTGGGCGGCCGGGCTGGACGGGTAGGCCTTGACCACCGGCTGCTGGCGCTGCACCGACAGGCGCAGCCAGTCGTCCTGCGGCACGCAGCCGAGGTAGTTCAGCGACACATCGGCCAGGAACTTCTCGCAGACCCGGGTCAGCTTTTCGTACAGCACGCGGCCTTCGTTGGGGTCACGCACCATGTTGGCCACCACCTGGATACGGTCCACCCCGCGTTCGCGCGAGAGCACCTTGATCAGCGCGTAGGCGTCGGTGATCGAGGCCGGTTCGTCGCAGACCACCACCACGGTGTCCTGGGCGGCCTGGCAGAAGGTCAGCACGCCGTCGGTGATGCCGGCGGCGGTGTCCACCACCATGAAGTCCAGCTCGCGCTCCAGTTCGGAGAACACGTTGACCAGGCCCACGTGCTCGGCCGGCTGCAGTTCGGCCATGTGCCGGCGACCGGACGCGGCCGGTACCACCAGCACGCCACCGGGGCCTTCCATGATCACTTCATCCAGGGTGCAGCGCCCGGCGACCAGGTCGGCCAGGGTCAGCTTGGGCTGCAGGCCCAGGATCACGTCGATGTTGGCCAGCCCGAGGTCGGCGTCCAGCAGCAGCGTGCGCTTGCCCATGTCGGCGAGCGCCACGGCCAGGTTGGCCGACACGTTGGTCTTGCCCACGCCGCCCTTGCCGCCGGTGACGGCGATGGTGCGCACAGGGCCCAGCGGCTGGCTGCGGGTGGCAGACAACGGGAAGGTCTTGGTCAGCTTGGCGTACTCACGCGACGGCATGGTTCAACTCCGGGTTGCAGGGCATATCGGCCGCGCGGCGCAAATCTTCAAGGCGAAGTACAAGATTGGCGGCACTGGCCCGGTGCAGGTCTTCGGGAACGTCCTGGCCATCGGTGACCCAGGTGATCGGCAGGCGGTGGTCCACGGCCACCGACAGGGCGGTGCCGAAGCGGCCGGTTTCGTCCAGCTTGCTCAGCACCACGCCCTGCGGGTTGGCGGCGCTGAAGCGGCGGACCACCTCGTCCATGTCGCCGAAGCTGGTGTTGGCCGGCAGTACCAGAAGGGTGCGGATCTGCTCGGCGGCGCGCAGCCACTGCAGCTGGGCGGCCAGGGCACGGTCACGCGGACCCAGCCCGGCGGTGTCGATCAGCACCAGCTTGTAGTCCTGCAGGCGCTCCAGGAGCTGGTTCAGGTCGCTGCCGCTGTTGGCTTCGTGCACGGCGATGCCAAGCTGGCGGCCGAAGCCATACAGCTGCTCGCGGGCGCCGATGCGGCCGGTATCGGTGGTAACCAGGGCCACGTCGCGGGCGGCATGCTTTTCGGCGAAGCGCGAGGCCAGCTTGGCGATCGTGGTGGTCTTGCCGGCACCGGTCGGGCCGACCAGGGCGATCACGCCGCCGGACTCCAGCGGGTCGACCGGGGCGATCGGCAGCTTGCGCGACAGCAGGCCCAGCATCAGCCCGCGGCCACGGTGGGCTTCGGTGTCCAGCGGGATCTGCATGGCCACGTCGCGGCTGATGCCGGCGTCGAAGCCGTATTCGTCCATCAGGTCCAGCGCGGCGGCGCGGACCGGCGAGCCGCGCAGGCGCTCGTCGGTGAAGCGGTGCATTTCGCGCTCGATGACGTGGCGCATGCCGGCCACTTCATGGCGCAGCTGGCGGATCTCTTCGTCGTCACGCTGCACCACCACCAGTTCGGCGGCGGGCTGCGGCTGGGCCTGCGCCGGTTCCGTGACGGCAACCGGTGCCGGGATGTCGGCGCGCACCTCGGCGACGGCGGCCAGCGGCTGCGGCACCACGGGGGCGACGGCCTCGGCGACCGGCAGGGCCGGCGGCACGGTGACGCTGACCGGCAGCGGCGGCATCGCCACGGCGGCGGCCGGCACGTGCATCTGGAAATGCGGTTCGTCGTCCAGCGGCGGGTCGATGATGAAACGGGCGCGGTTGATCGGCGGGGCCACGGCCGCCGCGGCGGGTTCGGCGGCGACCGGCTCGGCCTGTGCCAGCGCCGGTGACGCGGCGGCGGCCTGCTCGACGTTGAACGGGGCGAAGATCTGTTCCGGCAGCGCGTTCACGCCCGCCGCCGGGGCGGTGGCGGCACGGGCCAGGGTGGCGGCGAAGCCGCTGCTGCCCGGCGGCGGCACGATCTCGTTGGCGGTGTCCAGGGTGCGGCCGGTGGCGCCCACCGCAGCACGGGCCAGGGCGGCCACGGCGGAGGTGGTCGCAGCCACCGGTTCGGCGGCCACCACGGTCGGCTTGCGACGGGTCACCGCGGCGATCACCGCATCGGCGGCATTGCGCGGTCGCGGCGCCGGGGCGGGGGCCACGTCCTTGCGCGCTGCTTCCAGCGCACGCTGCACCGCGCCTTCGTCGTAGTTCGCCGCGGCCACGATCTCGACGCCTTCCTCGATCCGCCGGTTCGACAGGATCACCGCATCAGGACCATGTTCCTTGCGCACCAGGTTCATGGCCGAGCGCATATCGGGAGCGACGAAGCGTTTGATTTTCATGCTGTGGTACCGGGACTGGGGCGGCGGGGTGGTGGAAGGGAAGCGCTGGTTGTCGGTGGTCTGCACGGTCCGGGTTTCCCTTTGTGTCCTGCTGCGTTGATATCGAAATGGGGGTGTGTCTGTTTTCTGGCGCATGTCCGTCGGCGTTCCGACGTCAGCTGATCGTGCCGACCAGCTTCAGTCGTTTGTCCTCGGGTACCTCGCTGTAGGCCAGCACCGACAGCGAGGGGACGCTGTGGCGCACCAGCCGTGCCAGCGCGGCACGCACCGGGCCGGGTACCAGCACGACCGCCGGCTCGTTCTTCGCTTCCTGCTTGCTGACACATTCGGCCAGGCTTTGGTGCAGTCGCTCAGCGAGTCCGGGTTCCAGCGCGGCGCCGTTGCCCTGTGTGGACTCCTGCAAGACACGTTCCAATTGCGGGTTGAGGGTGAACACCGGCAGCTCGGCCGACATGCCGGCGATCTCCTGCACGATGAAACGGCCCAGCGCATTGCGCACCGCGGCGGTCAGCGTGGCCGGGTCCTGGCTGAGCGGTGCGTTCTCCACCAGCGATTCGACGATCTTGCGCAGCTGGCGGATCGGAATGCGTTCGATCAGCAGGTTCTGCAGCACCCGCACCACCGCCGACAACGGCAGCGACTTCGGGGTGAGGTCTTCGACCAGCTTGGGCGCGCTCTTGGCCAGGTTGGCCAGCAGCTGCTGCACTTCCTCGTGGCCCAGCAGTTCCGGCGCGTGTTCGCGGATCAGGTGCGACAGGTGGGTGGCCACCACGGTGGCCGGGTCGACCACGGTGTAGCCCATGGTTTCGGCGTGGGCACGCTGGTGCGGCTGGATCCAGGTGGCGTCCAGGCCGAACGCAGGGTCCTTGCCGGCAATGCCCTCCAGCGCACCGAGCGCGCTGCCCGGGTCCAGCGCCAGTTCGCGATCGGGGTGGATCTCGGCGGTGGCCACCGGCACGCCGTGGATCAGCAGGCGGTAGGCGGTGGCCGGCAGCTCCAGGTTGTCGCGGATGTGCACCGAGGGAATCAGGAAGCCGATGTCGTGGGTGAGCTTGCGGCGCACGCCCTTGATCCGGGCCATCAGTTCGCCGCCCTGGTTCTTGTCCACCAGCGGGATCAGCCGGTAGCCCACTTCCAGGCCCAGCGGGTCCACCGGGCGCAGTTCGTCCCAGGTCAGTTCGGCGGTGGGCGAGGGCGTGGCACCGGGCAGGCCGAGGGTCTCGCCGCGGCTGGCGGCCGGCGTTTCGGCGGCGCGTGCGGCGGCGGTGCTCTTCTTCCAGGCCTTCCAGGCCACCACGCCGAGGATCGCGGCCAGCGTCAAGAAGGCGACGTTGGGCATGCCCGGCACCAGCCCGACCACGCCCATGATGGCGGCGGCGATGGTGAGCGCGCGGTACTGGCCGAACACCTGGCCCATCATGGCCTGGGCCATGTCCTGCGAGCGCGAGGCGCGGGTGACCAGCATGGCCACCGCCGAGGACACCAGCAGCGCCGGCAGCTGCGCCACCAGGCCGTCACCGATGGACAGCAGGGTGTAGGTGGCGGCCGCGTCGCCGAACGGCATGCCGTGCTGGAGCACGCCGACCGCCAGGCCGCCGAGCAGGTTGATGAACAGGATCAGGATGCCGGCGATGGCGTCGCCGCGGATGAACTTGCTCGCACCGTCCATCGCGCCGTAGAAGTCGGCTTCCTCGCGCACTTCCTCGCGCCGGGCCTTGGCTTCCTCGCGCGTCAGCAAACCGGCGTTGAGATCGGCGTCGATGGCCATCTGCTTGCCGGGCATGGCGTCCAGGATGAAGCGGGCGGTCACTTCGGACACGCGCCCGGCACCCTTGGTGATCACCACGAAGTTGATGATGGTCAGGATGGCGAAGACCACGATGCCGACCGCGTAGTTGCCGCCGATCACGAACTCACCGAACGCGGCGATCACCTTGCCCGCCGCCTCATGGCCGTTCTGGCCGTGCAGCAGGATCACGCGGGTGGAGGCCACGTTCAGGGCCAGCCGCAGCATCGTGGTGATCAGCAGCACGATGGGGAAGATGGTGAAGTCCAGCGGGCGCTTCACGTACACCACCGCCAGCAGCACCATCAGCGAGATGGCGATGTTGAAGGTGAACAGCGCATCCAGCACCGGCGGGGCCAGCGGCACCACCACCATGGCCAGCAGCGCCAGCACGATCAGCGGGGCGCCCAGGCCGTTGCGGATCATGTCCAGGGCCTTGCGCGCGTTCATGCCGGCACCGACGGATTGGGCGCTCATGCGCGGCCTCCCGTGCCGAATTCATCCACATCGATGCGGGGCGCGGCCGGCATCGGGCCGCCGCGCCAGGTGCGCAGCTGGTAAACGTAGGACAGGACCTGGGCAACGGCCGAATACAGTCTCACGGGAATTTCCTTTCCAAGTTGACCTTCCCGATACAAGGCGCGTGCCAAAGGCGGGGCGGAGACGATGGCGACCTTGTTGCCGTCGGCTACTTCACGGATGCGCAGGGCGGTTTCATCCACGCCCAGGGCCACCACGGTGGGGGCGCCCATCTTGCCGCCCTCGTACTTCAGGGCCACCGCGTAGTGGGTGGGGTTGACCACCACCACGTCGGCGGTGGGCACCGCTTCCATCATCCGGCGGTTGGACAGCTGCTGCTGCAGTTGGCGGATGCGGCCCTTCACCTCGGGGCTGCCTTCGCTTTCCTTCATTTCCCGGCGCAGCTCTTCGCGGGTCATCTTCAGCTTGCGCATCCAGTTCCAGCGCTGGTACGGCGCATCGAAGGCCGCCAGCAGCATCATCGCCCCGCCGGTGGCCAGCATCAGCTTCAGGGTGAAGCCCAGGCCATGCACCATGGCCGCCTCCAGCGGCTGGTTGAGCAGGTCGCGCAGCGGCCGCACGCCGTGCCAGACCACCAGCCCGGCCGCGGTGCCGACGAAGGCGATGCGCAGCAGCGACTTGGTGAACTCGGCGATGGCTTCGGGCCCGTACAGGCGCTTCATGCCGGCCATCGGGCTGAGCCGCTTGAAATCGGGCATGAGTGATTTGTTCGACCAGCGCAGCCCGCCCATCACCACCGGGCCGAGGAAGCTGGCCAGCAGGCAGATCAGCACCAGCGGCCACATCGCCCACAGCAGCTGCAACAGCAGCTCGCCGAAGTGGCCGAACAGGGCCTGGGGGTGCATGCGCAGGCCCGGGTCCGGGCTCAGCGCCAGCTTCATCCAGGTCTTGGCACTGCTGCTGATGCTGCCGGCATAGGCCATCAGCGCCAGCACGCCGGCGCCGAACACCGCGGCGGTGGCTAACTCCCGCGAGCGCGGGATGTTGCCCTGCTCGCGGGCATCGCGCAGGCGTTTTTCGGTAGGTTGCTCGGTCTTTTCGCCGGCTTGTTCGTTCTCGGACATGGGCTGCACGACACGGGGGGATTACCCGGGGTCGTGCAAGAACCGTTCCGTGACGTCAGGCCGGGCCGCTGCGCGCGTGCGACACCTGCACCTGCCCGGACGGCGTCGCGGTGGCGATGGCCTCCTTCAAGGGCACCTCACCCACGCCCAGGGCCCGTTCGACCACCAGCTCGGTGCCTTGGCCGTGCAACAACGCCTGCAGCCGTCCGAACTCGCCGCACCACAGGGTTTCGATGTCGCGGTCGCGACTGCGGTCACGGTCGGCCGCCAGCGCCACCGCCCGGACCTGCAGGCGCCCACCGTCGGCCTGGCCGCCCACTTCAACGCCATAGCCGGGGGTGGCCGCTTTCTTGAGGACCACCGCGCCATTGTCCTGCCATGCGGTGGCCATGCCTTCGCGCACTTCATAGCCGAGGCTGGCCAGGCCGTCGAGTACGGCCTGGCGCCGGGAAACTGCCGCCAGCGCCTGCTGGTGGCTGGCAAGGGCGGTGTCGCACTGCAGGGTCAGCGCGGTCAGCAGCGGCAGCGCGGTGTCGGTGCTGCAGGCGGCCACCTGGGCCAGCAACGGCGCCTGGTCAGCCGGGTCCAGTGCAGCCAGCCTGCTGGCCACATCCTGCAGGCGCTCCAGCTGCATGCGGCGCTGGGCGAACGCGGCCGAGGCGGCAGCCAGTTCCAGTACCAGGCTGTCCAGCAGCAGGTTGCGCCGTTGCGGAGCGGTTTCCCGCTCGGCGTTGTGCAGCGCGTCCAGGTAGGGCGCGGCGGCGGCCGCGCCTTGCAGCACCTGCAGTTCGGCGATGTGGCGGTCCACGCGCAGCAGGCGTGCCTCGCGTCCGGGGTCGGCAGGCTGCCCGGCGGCCCAGTCGGCCAGCGTGGGGGTGGGCGCCGAGGTCTGCAATGCGGTGGCCAACGCGCGCTGTTCCTCGCTCAGTGCTGCCTGCGCGTCCGGGGGCGAAAGGAGGGCGAAGGCACGGGCCAGCACCGCCTCCGCGTCAGCACCGGGGTGACCGTCGGCCAGTGCCCGTAGCGCCTGCAGCAGGCCCGCGTCTGCATCGACGGGTCGGTCCTGCAGCGTTTTGAGCACGGCCGCCGCGTTGTCGCGCTGCCGCCGCTGCTGCTGGCGGCCTGCCGCGGCGCGGTCTATGGCGCGCGCCTCGCGGTCGCGGGTGTCGGCCTGCAGGAAGGCGATTTCGGCCTCGATCAGTCGCGCATACCGCGTGTTGTCGCTGTCTGCCACCAGCGCCTGCAGCGCCTGGCGGCGTGCCATGACGGCGGCCACGGCCGATGCATCGCGCTCGCCGACCCGCTCGCACTGGGCCTGCCAGCGCGCAACCGCCTGGTCCAGCCGGTGCAGCATCGCTTCGCGCAGGGCCAGCAGTTCTTCGGCAGTCACGATACGGACGACTTTGGGACCACTCATGGCAGGGTTTCCGGTTGCGCGGGGACAGGCGGGGGCGGCACCGGAGCGGGGGCCATGGCTGCCTCGATGGCAACGCGCAGGCGAGCCCGTTCGGCCTCGCCGTCGTGGTACCAGGCATGCGAGGACACCCGGTGGATGCCGCCGATGGCGCGACGCAGGACCGAGGGTCGCCAGATTTCACGGGCGCGGGCATGCGCCAGCAGCGGGTGGCTGGGCGCGTCGCACTCGATGCCGATGGCGAAGTTGCCGGTGTCGGGGTGTTCGATGGCGAAGTCCAGCCCGAACGCATCGCCTTCGCTGGCGGCGGCCGCATTCCATCCCAGCGACTGCAGGTAGGCACCGACGATCTGCGTGAAGCCGTCGGCGGGCGCCGCGTGGGTGCGGTTGGCCACGCTGCGGTCGGTCTGCAGGCGATCCAACAGCCGTGCGCTGCCGTCGAACTCGCCGGCACACAGGGCCCGGGCGTACTCCAGGTAACCCTGCAGGTAGTCGCGCGGGCTGGCCGGGGCGCGCTGGGTGTTGAACAGGTCGGAGATGTCGGCGATCGGCATCGAGGTGATCATCACCACCCGTTGCCGGGCGCGGGTGACGGCCACGTTGAGGCGCCGCTCACCGCCGGTCTGGCCGAGCACGCCGAAGTTGCGCCGGAAGGTGCCCTGCGCGTTGCGGCCGAAGGTGGAGGAAAACACGATGATGTCGCGCTCGTCGCCCTGCACGTTTTCCACGTTCTTGACGAAGACCGCCATGTCCTCGCCGTCTTCGCTGCGCTCGCGTTCCTCGGCGAATGCGGCGCGGAAGGCGGCATCCTGCCCGGCGCGCTGCTCCAGGTGTTCCTCGATCAACTCGGCCTGCTTGCGGTTGAAGGTGACCACGCCCACCGAGGGGCGCATGGCATAGGGCTGTTGCCACACCTGGGCCAGGTACTCCACCACCCGCGCCGCCTCGGCAGGGTTGCTCTGGTGCTGGTACACGCCGTCGACCTGGATCAGCTCCAGGGGCTTGATCCGCGCGATGCTGCTGCGCGGATGGCGTACCGGCACGTTGAGGCGGTTGCCGTAGAAGGCCGCATTGGAGAAGCCGATCAGTTCGCGGTACGCCGAGCGGTAGTGGATCTGCAACGTGGTGCTGGGCAGGGCATTGCGGGCCAGCTGCAGCAGGTCCGGGCAATCCTTGATTTCGCGCCGGTTCCAGGTTTCCTCGAAGGCGTCGCGCTGCTCGGCATCGACCTCGGCATCGGGCTCGTCGCCATCGAAGACCTCTGCTTCATCGCTTTCCACCCGGCTGGAGAAGAAGGCAGTGGGCGGCATCTGCTTCTCATCACCGCTGACGACCGTGACCCGGCCACGGAACAGCGTGGGCAGCGCGAACTCGACCGGCATCTGCGAGGCCTCGTCGTAGATCACCGTGTCGAACAGCCCCGCCTGCAGTGGCAGCACGCGGCTGGCCACGTCCGGGTTCATCAGCCAGACCGGGCGCAGGTGCATCAGGCCCAGTTCGCTGCCCAGCTCGATGAACTCGCGCAGGCGGCGCGAACGGCGCCCGGTCAGCCGGGTGACGTCTTCCCACTGTTTGCGGTTGCCCAACTGCTGGAGGTCGATGTGGGTGCCCAGCATCTGGCGGTTGAGCCGGCGCATCTGCTGGTCGGCCGCGGCCAGGCTGGCGACCTTGGCCTGGGTTTCATCCTGGCCGAACTGCAGCGCCGGGTTCGCCTGCTCCATGCGGTGCTTCCAGCCCAGCCGTGCTTCGCGATGCAGCAGGCGGCGCACGGCCGGCTCCAGCGCGTCGCTGGCAAGGGAATCCAGCTGCGATTGCAGCTGGCGCAGCAGTGCCAGCAGCTCCAGGTCTGCGCCCGACAGCTGCCCGGCGCGCCCGCGGAAAGCCTGGTAGGCAGCCAGATGGGGCAGGGCATCGTGCAGGTGCTGCAGCGCCTGGGCGTTGCTCTGGTTGAGGGCGATGGTGGTGGCCAATGCGTCGGCCAGCGCCTGCTCCAGCCAGTCGGCCAGCAATGCGAGCTGCTGCGCACTGGCATGGCGGGCGGCATGCCGGGCGAGCGAGGCATCCAGGTCCTGCAGCAGTGCGTCCAGGTGCGCGCGGTCGCCCGCCAGGGCTGCGTCGTCGGCCTGCTGGGGGCGCGGCGACTGCGCCAGCGCCTGCGCCAGTGCCTGTACATCCAGCAGTTGGCGCCCGCTGGCGCGTGCCATCGGGCCCAGCGCGATGCCGGTCTGTTGGCCAACCGGGTCCAGCGCCAGCTGCTGGTGCAGGCCGGCCAGTTCGGTGCGCAGCGGGCGCAGGCGCGCTTCCAGCGTCGCAGCGGCCAGCAGTGCTGCGGTGCCCGCTTCCCCCATCGCATGGGACTGCGCCTGCAGGACGCGGTTCACCCGTCGCCGGCGCAGCAGGTGAAGCGGGTTGATGCGCGCCAGCAGGCCGCGCGCGCCCAGCACGCGCGCGGCGTCGCGCTGCAGCTGCGCAAGCGTGCGCTCGTCGATGCCGGTGAGGGCCGGCGACAGCGTGCTGGAGAACGCGTCAAGGTCGAGCGCCGCCACGGCCTTCTCGATCTGCTGCAGCCGGTCCAGGGCGATGTCGCCCTGGCTTGGCTGCCCCGCGCGTGCGGTGCGGAACAGCGGCAGCCAGCGTGCCAGTCGGCTCCGTTGTGCGTCGTCCAGGCCGAGCAGGGTCGCCACATGCGCCGACTTCCACGCCTGGTGCGGCGCGGGATCGTCCAGCTCGAAGCTGGCCGGGTGCGCCAGCAGGATCGCCTGCCGGTGCTGCTCGGCGGCGGTGAACGTCTGCAGGGCGGCAACGAATGCGGCGAGGGTGTCCGCGTCGGCCGCGAAGGGGCGCAGCTGCGCCAGCGGGCTGCCCTCGTAACGGGCCGGCAGCCACAACCGGATCAAGGGCGCGCAGGCTTCTTCGCGCTGCACCAGGGTGGGCAGGTCCAGGGCCAGCAGGCGTTGGCGCAGGGCGGGCAGGACCAGTGGGGGCGTGCCGGCGTCCAGCGCGATCAGTTCGCCGAGCAGGCGCCGGTAGCTCAGCCCGGTGGCGTCGTCGATCTGGTGCAGGCTGTGCTGGTGGCGATCCAGTTCGCCTTCCAGTGCCTCGATTCGCGCGGCCACCTGCTGGCGCTGCTGCTGCCAGGCCGTTTGCGTGGCGCCGGCGGTGAACAGGGCGTCGAGCTGCTCGCGGATGCTGCGGATGACCGGTTCGCGGTCGCGGTTGACGTCGTTGAGCATGACCACGCGCTGGCCCAGCCCTTCGGCGACCAGGCGCTTGTGCACCACTTCCAACGCCGCATGCTTCTGGCAGACGATCAGCAGGCTGCGTTGCCGTCCGATCGCGTCGGCCACCATGTTGACGATGGTCTGGCTCTTGCCGGTGCCAGGCGGGCCTTCGATCAACAAGCCCGGTCCCTGCCGTGCCTGCAGCACCGCCGCTTCCTGCGAGGGATCGCTGGCCACGGTGAAGTAGCGCTGCAGCTCCGGCGTGGCAGGCGGGGGCGTGCCGTCGGTGTCGGTCGGCGGTGCCAGCCGCAACGCGGTTTCAAGGCCGGTGCCGGACGGCGACAGAACCTTGAGCTGGCGCAGGTCTTCGCCGATGGCCTGGCCCATGAACGTGACATGGAAAAGCACCGCGGCGCAGTCCAGTTCGTCCTGGTACGGAGCCACGTCCACGCTGCTGGAGGGCAGGCCGACCAGGCTGCGCGAGCGGATCGTGGCCAGCATCCCGAAGGCATCCATCACATCGGCGGCGCGGATCGCCGAGCGTCCCAGCAGTTCGTCGGCGGTGCTGCGCCAGCGCTTGCAGGTCTCGGCACCCAGCACGCTTTCAAGCGCGGGGTTGAGCCGCACTTCCTCGCGTTCGCCATCGAAGGCCAGCCCGACCTGGCCGCGCGCGCCCGGCTCCAGCAGCAGCGTGGCCGGCCACAGCAGCAGCGGAATGATGCGGGTGCGCGAGGTGCCGCGCGGATCGCGGCTGAGCAGGAACGGAAAACCCAGATACAGCCCGTCGATGCCGGTGTCGCGCTTGTACAGCGCGCTCTGCCGTGCCAGGGCCATCAGGCGGGGTTCCAGCAGCGGGTTGCGCTGGAACGATTCGGGGTCCAGCTGCACGGCGCGCGCGTTGCGTTGCAACAGGTGATCGAGCAGCGCGGCGGCGGGGCGCCGGGCGCTGTCCACGTCGTGCATGTCCACGCGTGCGGTGGTCTTGCCGATGCTCATGCGCACCAGCGGGCCGCGCATCACCGCGGTGACCACCTTCTTTTCGAAGAAGTCCAGGATCTGCGAGACGTACTGCTGCTTCTGCGGCTGCAGCCAGCGGCTGGCGGGCACGGCCAGCACCACCAAGGCGCGCGCCAGCGGCATGCGCCGTTCCAGCCGGAACTGCTCGGCCCAGCCATCCACCACGGGCAAGCCGGAGCGGGCGAAGCCCAGGATGCGCGCGTCCACGCTGCGATACAGCTCGGTACGCGGGTGCTGCAGCAGGGCCGCGGCTGCGTCGCTGTCGAAGGCATCCAGACCGGCGCTGGCGGCGAGTGTGGCCGCCTCGGCAAGGATGGCCTCGGCGCTGCGGAACTGGCCGATTTCCGCGCTCAGCAACACGATCAGGTCTTCTTCGGCCACCACCCGGCGCTCGGCCAGCGACAGCAGCCCGGGATGCGCGGTGTCGGGCAGCAGGCGCTGGCGTTCCTGCCATTGCGAGGCCAGCTTGGCCCGCGAGGTGGACAGCAGGTAGACGCGCAGGGATTCCTCGACCAGGGCGATGTGCTGGTGCAGCGCGCGCTGGCGTACGCTTTCCTCGCGCCGCTTCAGCCTGCACAGCCAGTTGTCGGTCTGCAGGTGTTCCAGCAGGTCCGGCACCGAACCGCTGACCAGCCGGTAGCCCTCCAACGGGTGCTCAAGCAACCAGCCGGGCGTGACGATGTCGCCCCGATGAATCAACGGCATTTCCGGGTTGAGCACCTTCAACGCCAGCATCAGCCGGAAATCGTCCTCGATGCCTTCGTGGCGGGCAATCTGGCGCAGCCCGGCGATGCCGGTGGCAGGCAGGGCGACCTGCTCGGCCCAGGTGACGATCGCCCCACGCAGCAGGTGGTCCAGGGCCTGGTCCCAGCCGTCGGCCTGGGCAGCGGCCAGCGCGAACACGGCGGGGCGATGATAGCGGCGCGTGCCCAGCGGCAGGCTGGCGCCATCGCCCTCATCGTGCGCGTGCTGTGCCGCCGGCGGCGCCGGCACGGCGATGCCGGCCAGCCAGTCGGCCACCTGCGGCCATTGCCAGCGCTGGTGGCGGTCGCGGGCCAGCAGCCCGCGCAGCAGCAGCGCCAGCTCCGGGTCCAGCGTTTCCGGAATCGGGACACCATTGGCCAGCACGTGGATCAGGAACGCATTGGGATGGATGCCGTCGAAGCAGGCGCCGTCGGTGAGCTGTTCGAGCAGGATCATCCCCAGGCTCCACCAGTCCGACGCCGCTGCCACGCCACCGGCGATCGCCTCGGGCGCCATGTAGCGGCTGATCTCCAGGGGCGAGACGATGTCCAGGTCGAACTCGGACAACCGGGCCGAACCGAATCCGCTGATCACCAGGTCCAGTGGCGCGCGCGCCCGCACCAGCAGGCTGGCCGGGCGCAGGTCGCGGTGGCGCAGCCCGGCTTCGTTGAACGCATGCAGCGCCTGGCCCAGTTCGCTGACGATATGCCGGACCGCATCGCGGTCGCCGATCACGCTGCCCAGTTCGGCCAGGGTGCCACCGGTGAGCATTTCCACCACTTCAAAGGCGCGGTCATCCCAGCGCCCGGTGGCGATGATCTCCGGCACGTGCGCGCGGGGCAGGCGGCGGATCACGTCGTAGATGGCCGGGTCGGGTTCGGCACCGGGGCGGTACAGGGTCAGCACGGCCTGCACCGCCGTGGCGGTGTGTTCGGCCTGGTAGCGGTCACGCACGCCGTCGGTGCTGCTGATCTGGCGCAGCAGCCGCCAGCCATCGATGACCGTTTCGCTGCTGTCGGCCACCGGGGGCGGCAGGTCCGCCGCCGCCGTCCCATCGGTAGCGCTGGCGCCGCAGTGCAGGCACATCAGGTCGCCGGGGGTCATCGGGTGGCCGTTGTCGCAGACCACGTCCGCGGCAACGGCGCCGACCGTCGATGCCTGCACCGCTGCCTGGGTGACCACGCTCTGCGGCCGCCAGCCATCGGGATGGATCGGCTCGCCGGCCAGATCCCAGCCGCACGCGTGCGCATCAACATGGCCTTCGCAGAACATCTCGGCCAGCGCGCGTTCGGTGTGGCAATTGGGGCAAAAACGAATCATGGACTTACTCGACTGGACGACGCGATGAAGTGTGTGCGCTGGTCTGTACCTGGTGGCCCTGCGCGCGCAGCAGCTCGCGCAGGCGCAGCAGGTCGCCGCGGCGGGGGATGCCGGCCATCCAGACGGTGCCGGTGGCATCGAACATCAGGTCAAGTGCCTTGTCGGCCGGCGTGCTGGCCCGTTCCAGGCCGGCCAGGCGCGACCGACCCAGCGCGGTGAGCAGGGTGAGGCGCTGGTTGTCGCTGCCGCGCAGCGCCAGCGACTGGTCCGCCTGTTCGATGTAGGGGTCGCTGATGACCGCGTCGATCAGGTCGCGCGCCTGGTCCAGCATGGGCTGCAGCATTTCCAGCGGGTGGCCGCTGTACACCAGGATGTCCGCGGCGGTGCGTTGGCGCAGCCCCACCAGCATCTGCAGCAGGGCGTCGAACTGGTCGAACGGCTCGCCGCCGGAAATGGTGATGCCGTCGGCCTGGTCCAGCCACGGGGCCACCTGCTCGAGCAGGGAGGCCACGTCGACGACGGTGCGCCCCGGCCCCCAGGTGTCGGCTGAAATGCAGCCGCTGCAGCGGATGCTGCAGCCCTGGAACCAGATGCCCAGGCGTTGCCCGGGCCCCAGCGTGGTCACCGGGAAATGCACGCGCGACAGCTGCAGGGGACGGTTCAACCGCGTTCCAGGTTGAGGACGTTGGCATCCACCGCAACGATGGTGAACTGCTGGCCGGGCTGCGCGTCCTGGTCGAACAGGGCACGCGCCAGCGGGTTGAGCAGGTGCGCTTCGAGCTGGTTGCGGATGCCGCGCCCGCCGTTGGAGAGGTCCTTCAGGCATAGCGCGCGCAGCGCGTGGCGGGCCGGCGCGGCCAGGGTCACGCGCAGGTGCTGGGCCTGCAGGTCGGCCAGGGTCGCGTCGACCATCTGGTCGAAGATCTGCACCGCGACCTCCTCGCGGATGAAATCGAACACGATGATGTTCTCGCCGATCCGGTTGAGGATCTCCGGCCGGTTCAGGACCAGCTTGAAGTGCCGGTCGATTTCGTCGTGCACCTTGCTCTGCACCTGCTCGAAGGGCTCGCCCGGCAACACGTTGGCCACGCGCTCGCCATGCTCGCCCTGACGGTAGATGCCCAGATTGGAGGTGAACACGATCAGCGCCTCGGAGAAGTACACGCGGTCGCCACGCCCGGACGTGAGCACGCCGTCGTCGAGGATCTGCAGGAACTTGTCGAGGATGCGCGGATGGGCCTTCTCGATCTCGTCGAACAGGACCACGCTGAACGGCTTCTCGCGGATGGCGTTGGTCAGTTCGCCGCCCACGTCGTAGCCCACGTAGCCGGGCGGAGCGCCGATCAGCCGCTGGTCGGCATGCTCGGCGCTGAACTCGGACATGTCGAACCGGATGTAGGCGCTTTCGTCGCCGAACAGCAGGCTGGTGACGGTCTTGGCCAGCTCGGTCTTGCCCACGCCGGTGGGGCCGGCCAGGAACGCCACGCCGCGCGGCCGGTTGCCCTTGCGGCTTGCACCCACGCCGGTCATGGCACGCTTGACGATGTCCAGCATGTGGGTCACCGCATGGTGCTGGCCCTTGACCCGCTGGTGGACGAACGCATCGCCCATGCGGATGCGCTGCCGGTCAATGCGCAGCCAGGGGTCTTCGGTGACCCCGACCTTGTAGCGGCGCACGGCGTCGCCGATCTGGTCCACCGCCACCCCTTCGACCCGGGCCAGCTGCGCGATGGCACTGAGGTCCAGCAACAGCAGCCCCTCGGTGCTCTGCACGAATGCATCCACCGCCTGCGCGGTGGCCTCGGCGCTGGCGTCCGGGGCACCGGCCAGCCCCTTGAGCAGGGCCGGGGCCAGTGCGCGCCGGGTGAGCTGGTCCGGCTTGGCCACCGGAATGTGGCGGATGCGCGGGTTGCCGACCAGCAGCCAGTCGGGCAGGTCGCCTTCCTTCTCCACCACCCAGAGCACCGTGTTGAAGAACGGCTTGCGCTGCACGCCGCCCGGTCGGCTGCGTGCCTGGTGGGAGAGCACCAGCGCCTGGGTGAACAGCTGGTGTTCGGCGGCGCTGAGGGCGTCGCTGCGCACCGCCAGGCGCGAGGCGAAATCGATGATCACTGCCACCGGCTCGCCCGGGCGCACCACCAGCCGTTGGAGCGTTGCACTGAGCAGGTCGATACCGGCGGGCGCGGCGCCGTCCACCGGGGTGAGTCCCAACGATTGCAGCAGGGCGATGCCGCTGGCGGGATCGATGCCTGGGCGTTCCAAGGCGCGGAAACCGGCCAACGGGTCCCAGCCAAGCACCTGCGCGTAGCCTTGGTCGAGCAGGGTGTTGCACAGGGTCTGGTTGAAGCTCTGCGCGGTTACCGTGCCCGGTGCCACTTCGGCGGCCTGCAGGTCGCGGATGTTCCCGGAGAGCACGAACTGGCTCTTCAAGGGAAGGAAACGGACAAGATCGCGCTGCCAGCGCGGACCTTCAAACACATTCTTCCCTGACATCCTGCTGCCTGCTATTCCCATGGTATGGGCAGGGTATTGCGCGCAGCCGCCAATTTCCAGCGCGTGCCGCTAGCCCGTCGCCGCGCCCGGCCGTGCCTGCGCCTTCCATCCGGCGGCGATCTCCACCCGCGGGCGCGGGTGGTCGTGCAGCTGCATGAAGCGCTCCGGATCGACCGGGCGGCCCAGCAGGTAACCCTGCAGGTAGTCGCAGCCCAACCGCTCCAGATAGGCACGCTGGCCGGTGGTTTCCACGCCTTCGGCCACGATGTCCATGTCCAGCGCGTGGCCCAGCGCGACAATCGCCGACACAATCACCACGTCTTCCGAGCTGGTTTCCAGGTCGCGCACGAAGGCGTGGTCGATCTTGATCTCGGTGGCGGGCAGGCGCTTGAGATACAGCAGGCTGGAATAGCCGGTACCGAAGTCGTCGATGGAAATGCCCACGCCCAGGCTGGCCATGCCCTGCAGCAGGGTGAGGCTGGCCTCGGTGTCGCGCATGACCGTGCTTTCGGTGATCTCCAGCACCAGCCGCCGCGGCTCCAGCCGATGGGTCCGCAGCGCGTCGCGTACCTCCTGCAGCAGGTGCGGCGAACTGAACTGGATCGGCGACAGGTTCACCGACACCGTCCAGCTTTCGTGGCCGGCGTCCTGCCATTGGCGCAACTGGCGGCACGCTTCGCCCAGCGCCCAGCGCCCGATCTCGTTGATGACGCCGCTGCGCTCGGCCAGCCGGATGAAGCGGTCCGGCGGAATCAGGCCCTGCTGCGGGTGGCGCCAGCGGATCAGGGCCTCGGCGCCACTGACCCCTTGGCCGGCCACGCGGATCTTGGGCTGGTAGTGCAGGAACAGCTGCTCGGTGCCGATCGCGCGGCGCAGGTCGGCCAGCAGCTGGAACTGCTGCTCGGCGCTGTCGTTCATCCAGTCGGAGAACACCGCGTAGGCATTGCGGCCGGCTTCCTTGGCCTGGTACATCGCCGCGTCGGCAAAGCCCATCAGCTGGCGTTCGCTGGCGGCGTGATCCGGGCAGATCGCGATGCCGATGCTGGCGGTGACCTGCAGTTCGTGGTCGGGCAGCAGCGGGCCGCCGCCCACCGCCTGCAGGATGCGGCTGGCCAGCGTGGCGATGTCTTCGTCGTTGTCGATCCGCACCACCAGCACGAATTCGTCGCCGCCCAGGCGGGCCAGTACATCGGTCGGGCGCAGCAGCTGGCGGGTGCGTTCGGCCACGGCCACCAGCAGTGCGTCGCCGGTCTGGTGGCCGTAGGCATCGTTGACCTGCTTGAACCCGTCCAGGTCCATGAACATCACCGCGAAGCGACTGCCGCGCTGCTCGGCCTCGGCCAGGGCCTGTTCGATCCGCTGCTGCAGCAGCAGGCGGTTGGGCAGGCGGGTCAGCGGGTCATGCAGGGCGGCCTGGGTGAGCTCGGCCTGGGCGTCGTCCAGCGAACTGCGCAGGGTTTCATTGCGCAGCCGCAGCAGGTGCGCCTGCATGCGCTGGTCCAGCCAGGACACGATCAGCACCACGGCCAGGATCGCGGTGGTGAGCACCAGCACCAGCGCGGCCAGCCACTGCGCCTGCAGGCCATCGCCGGCCGCGGCGCCGCAGATGCTGCCGGCCGGGAACCGCGCGGCGGCCATGCCGGTGTAGTGCATGCCGACGATGGCGCTGCCCAGCAGCACGGCCGGCATCAGCCGGTGACGCATGCGGCGCTGGCTGTGGCGCAGCCGGAAGGCCACGAACAGTGCGGTCCACGAGGCTGCCAGTGCGATCAGCAGCGACGCGGCCAGCCAGCCGGGGTGGTAATCGATACCCGGCTGCATGCGCATCGCCGCCATGCCCAGGTAGTGCATGGAGGCGATGCCGCTGCCCATCAGCAGCGCACCCAGCGCCAGCCGCGAGTGCGGCAGGGTGGGGCGTGACACCAGCCACAGCGCGAAGATCGACGAGGCCATCGCGGCCAGCAGCGACACCGCGGTCCAGCCCAGGTCGTAGCCCAGTGGAATGGGCAGGCGGAAGGCAAGCATGCCGATGAAGTGCATCGACCAGATGCCCAGCCCCATCGCGCAGCCACCGCCGAACAGCCACAGGGTGCTCAACCGCGCGCTGGGGGCGGTAGTGATCCGATTGGCCATGTCCAGCGCGGTGAACGACGCGAGCATGGCGACCAGCAGCGAAACCACGACCAACCACGGTGTGTAGCTGCCGTCGAGCATCGATGACTCTCCTTGGTCAGCACATCTGCAATGGCGTTGGGCATGCAGGCCGCACGTGCCTTTCCCCGGCGTGTGCGGCTCCCGGCCCCGGAACGCGGGCGGTGACTACAGCCTACCGCCAACGATGGGGGGGAGGGCAAGTGTCCGCGTGCACTTTTTCGTGAGGGCGGGGTGAATCATCGGGTCACGCCATCGGCAGCCTGGAAGGCGGCATCGAACAGGCGTTGCACCGGCGGGCCCATTTCGCCGGCCAGTACGGTCAGCAGGAACAGGCCCAGCAGCAGCGCCACCGGCAGGCCCAGCTGGATCGGGTTCAACGCCGGCGCGGCGCGGGCCAGCACGCCGAAGGCGAGGTTGATCGCCAGCATCGCCACGGTCAGGGGCAGCGCCAGGCCGAGCGCGCCACGGAACACCTGCAGGGCAAACGTCGGTGCGGCACTGAGGAAGGCATCGATATCGGGCAGCGACGTGCCGATCGGCACCGCCTTGTAGCTGTCCATCAGCAGCGAGATCAAGGCCAGGTGGCCGTTGGTGCTGAAGAACAGCAGGCCGAACAGCAGGTAGAACCACTGGCCGATCACGCCGGAGCTGCCGCCACGCAGCGGATCGCTCATCTGTGCGAAGGCCAGGCCGGTGCCCTGGGCGACCAGCTCGCCAGCCATGGCGCCGGCTTCGAACACCAGACGCAGCAGGAAGCCGATCGACACGCCGATCGCCAGTTCGCGGGCGATGCTCAGCACGGTGGCCGCATCGAATCCGGTCCACTGCGGTACCGGCGGCAGCAAGGGCGACAGCGCCACGGCCAGGGCACCGGCCAGCACCACGCGCACCCGCGACGGCACCGCACGGGTGCCGATCAACGGCATCGCCATGAGCATGGCGCCGATGCGCAGCATGGTCCACAGGATGGTGCCGATCATGCCGAAGGCCTGCAGGCCGTCGGCAGCCATCTGGGTGGCGGAATCCATGGCCTGCTACCCGATCAGGTGCGGGATGCGCTGGAACAGCAGCGTGGTGTACTCCACCAGCTGGCCGATCAGCAGGCTGCCCAGCGCGAACAGCACGGCGGTGAGCGCAGCCGCCTTGGCCACGAAGGCGATGGTGGGCTCGTTGAGCTGGGTGGCCGCCTGCACCACGCCCACCACCACGCCGACGATCAGCACGGTGAGCAGCAGCGGGCCGGCGACCCACAGCACCACGATCAGGCCGCCACGCAGTTCGGTCAACGCAAGTTCGGGCGTCATGTCACTGCACCGCGTTGAAGCTGGCGGCCAACGTGCCGACCACCAGGACCCAGCCGTCGACCAGCACGAACAGCAGGATCTTGAACGGGGCCGAGACCAGCATCGGCGACAGCATCATCATGCCCATCGACATCAGCACGCTGGCCACGACCAGGTCGATGATCACGAACGGGATGAAGATCAGGAAGCCGATTTCGAAAGCGGTCTTCAGTTCGCTGGTGACGAACGAGGCCACCAGCACCGGGAACGGAATCGCGTCCGGACCGGAATAGGTGCCGTGCCCGGCCATGCCGGCGAAGGTCATCAGGTCGGTTTCGCGGATCTGCGCCAGCATGAAGGCGCGCAGCGGCTGGGTGGTGAGCGTCCAGGCGGTCTGGAAGTCGATCTCACCGTTGAGGTAGGGCGCCATGCCGCTGCCCCAGGCCTTCTGCCACACCGGCAGCATCACCATCGCGGTGAGGAACAGTGCCAGGCCCAGCAGCACCTGGTTGGACGGGGTCTGGCCGGTGCCCAGCGCCTGGCGCAGCAGGCCCAGCACGATGATGATGCGGGTGAAGGCGGTCAGTACCAGCAGCATCGACGGGATCAGGGTGATCGCCGTCATCAGCAGCAGGGTCTGCAGCGGCAGGCTGACCGGCTGGCCGCCGATCTTGCCGACATTCACGTCCGGCAGTGCCGGGGTGCCGGGCAGGCCGGGGGCGGCCATCGCCAGCGCCGGCAGCGCACACAACAGCAGGAGCAGCAGCAACGGCAGGTAACGGGTCCAGGAGGCGTTCGGGCCACGCATGATCAGGGTTCCTTGCGCAGCCGCTGTTGCAGCAGCTGGGCGAAATTCGGGAGGTTCTTGAGATTCGGCAGGTTCTTCAGGTCCGGCAGGCGCGCCGGGGCCGGCGTCGGCAGCGGTTCGGGCAGGTGGTGCAGGGTGTTGATGCCGCCGGCGGTGACGCCCAGCAGCAGCTGCTCACCGTTGACCTCCACCACCACCACGCGTTCCTTGGCGCCGACGTTGAGGCTGGCCACCACGCGCATGCCTTCGGCCGGGCGGAAGCCGCTGCCGGGCATGCGCTTGAGCAACCAGCCCAGGCCGACGATCAACGCCAGCACCGCCAGCAGCGCCAACACCGCACCGAACATGCTCGGTGCGGCGGCCGCGTGCTGGCCGACCTTGGCCGCCGGGGTGCCGGCGGCGATGAGCAGCGATGCGATCAACGCAGTCTCCGGATCCGTTCGCTGGGGCTGACCACGTCGGTCAGGCGCACGCCGAAACGATCGTTGATGACCACCACTTCGCCATGGGCGATCAGGGTGCCGTTGACGAACACGTCCAGCGATTCGCCGGCACCGCGTTCCAGTTCCACCACCGAGCCCTGGTTGAGCTGCAGCAGGTTGCGGATCGGCAGGCGCGCGCGGCCCACTTCCAGCGACAGCGTCACCGGCACGTCGAGGATGACATCCAGGTTCAGTTCGGGCCCCAGGCTTTCATCGGACTGCAGCGTGGTGAACTGTGCCGGTGCCGGTTCGTTGGTTTCGATATCGTTCATTGCGGGTCTTCCTGGATAACGGGGACGCGTGGGCGGGTGCCCGGGGGATGGGTGGCGATGATCTTCACCGCGTTGCTGCCATTGGCGACGCCGAACTCGCCGGTGAACACCGGAATGTTCTCCACGCACACCGGCACCTGCGGCTGCAGGTCGATCGGCAGGATGTCGCCGACCTTCAGCCCGGTCAGTTCGCGCAGCGTCATGCGCTTGCTGGCCAGCACGCTGGACAGGGTGACTTCGGCGATGTTGAGCTGTTCGCGCAGCATCACGCCCCAGCTGGCATCGCGGTCGTTGCGGTCGCTCTGGATGCCGGCATCGAGCAGTTCGCGGATCGGCTCGAGCATCGAGTAGGGCAGGGTGACGTGGATGTCACCGCCACCGCCATCGAGCTCGACGTGCAGGCGGCAGACCACCACGTACTCGCGCGGGGTCACGATGTTGGCGAAGTGCGGGTTGATCTCGGAGTTGATGTACTCCAGCTCCACGTCCATCACCGGTGCCCACGCTTCCTGCAGGTCGGCGAAGGTCTGCTTGAGCAGCAGGTGGATCACGCGCATTTCGGTGGCGGTGAACTCGCGGCCTTCGATGCGGGTGGGGTAGCGCCCGTCACCGCCGAAGAAGTTGTCCACGATCGCGAACACCAGCGTCGGCTCGAACACGATCAGCCCGGTGCCGCGCAGCGGCTTGAAGCGGATCAGGTTGAGGTTGGTAGGCACGTACAGCGAGTGCATGTAGTCGTTGAACTTGATCAGCTCGATGCCGCGCACCGACAGCTCGGCCGAGCGGCGGATCAGGTTGAACAGGCCGATCCGCCACAGGCGCGCGAAGCGTTCGTTGACCATCTCCAGGGTCGGCATGCGCCCACGGATGATGCGGTCCTGGCTGGCAAAGTCGTAGCTGCGCGCTTCGCCGGGGGTAGCCGCGTCCACATCGGTTTCGACCGCACCCGAATCCACGCCGTGCAACAGCGCATCGATCTCGTCCTGGGAAAGCAGGTCATTCATGGTGTGCCCTTACTGGGTGACGAAGCTGGTGAACAGCAGTTCGTCGGCGCCCTTGGAGCCGGTTTCGGCCTTGAGCAGCTTCTGCACTTCGGCCAGCGAGTCGGCCTGCAGGCGTTCCTTGCCGGCGCGGTCGGCGATCTGGGTCGGCTCGACCTGCGAGAACAGCATCAGCAACTTGGCGCGGATGGCCGGGGCGTGCAGCTTGATCGCCTCCAGCGCGGCCGGGTCGCGGGTCATCAACTGCACTTCGACCTGCAGGTAGCGCGGGCCGTCGAAGCTGCTGTTGAGGTTGACCACGAACGGCGGCTCCAGCCCGAAGTACTGCGCCGGTGCCGGCATGGCCTTGCTGGTGGCCGGCTTGGCGGCCTTGCTGTCGTGCTGGGACGAGGTGGCGAAATACCACGCACCACCACCGGCGGCGCCGGCGGCGAGCACGGCCACCAGGGCGGTGATCAACAACGGACTACGCGGCTTGGCGGCCTTGTCCTTGTCGGCGGATTTCTTGGTTTTGTCGGCGGCTGCGGCCACGAGGGGAAGCTCCATTGGATTGCTTCCTGGCTACATGCAAAGGCCGTGCCTGAATGCCGGGGCAGGCCGGCGTCGGGTTTCTGGCGCCCGTGGCGCCCCGGTAATGCCGGCCGCTGTCCGGCTCCACGCAAACCCGTGACCCAGGTAGTGCCGGCCGCTGTCCGGCTCCACGCACACCCGTGACCCAGGTAGTGCCGGCCGCTGGCCGGCTCCACGCACACCCGTGACCCAGGTAGTGCCGGCCGCTGGCCGGCTCCACGCAAACCCATGACCGCAGGTAGTGCCGGCCGCTGGCCGGCTCCACGCACACCCGTGATGCCTTCGGTAGAGCCGACCGTTGGTCGGCTTCACGCATACCCGTGATCCCCCCGGTAGAGCCGGCCGTTGGCCGGCTTCACGTGCACCCGTGATTTCCTGAGGAGCCGGCCAGCGGCCGGCACTACCCGGTGGGTGCCGTGTTTACGGCCCGGTGGGTGCCGTGTTTACGGCTAGACGGCGCGCATGCGCCTACGCGTACGCGTCAACCAACCCGCGCTGGCGCATCAGCTGCGCGGGCGAGACGGTGATATCGGCCAGCGTCGGTTCGCCATCGCCGCCGGTCGCGCCGGCCTGGCCATTGCCGTCCTGGCCGCCCTGCGCGGTGTGCTGCTGGCCCACATCGGCGTTGCCGAGCTGGAAGCCCTGCTCGCCGAGCATTTCGCGCAGGCGGGGCAGGCTGGTTTCCAGCGCGTGGCGGACCTCGGCATGGGCGCTGCTGAAGCTGGCGTGCACCTTGTCGCCGTCAATCTGCAGGCGCACCTCGATCTGGCCCAGGTCATGCGGGGTCACCCGGATCACCGCATGGCCGATCTTCTGGTCGGCCAACCAGCCAATGCGCGCGCTCATGGCGTCGCCGAAGTCATCGGCGCCCACGTCCGGGGTGGCGGTCGGGCTGCCGGTGAACGCGGCCGTGACCGCGCCGGTCTTGAGCTCGGCCGCGGCGTGCAGCGCATGCAGCAGCGGGGTGGCCGGGGCATCGGCGGTGTCGGCGCCGGCCAGCGCGTCGGTGACGGCCTTGAGCAGCGCCGGGTCGTCGGCCACCGTGGCATCGGCGGGCAGCACCAATGCGGCGGCCGGTTCGCTGGCGGTAGCGGCAGCCGCTGCGGCGGCCGGCAACGGCACCGCTGGGGCAGGCAGCGGGGCGGCCGTGGCCAGCAGCAGGTCGGCATCGGCCGCCGCCGGGGCGGTCGGTTGCAGCGCGGCGGGCACCTGGGGCGGGAGGCCGGCCAGGGCCAGCCCGGCCAGGCCGAGCGGGGGCCACGGCGCGGGCTCGGTGTCGTCCGCCCCATCCTGTGCCGCCGGTTTGGCGGTGGCGCTGCCTTCGGTGGCGCCTGCGTCGGCCGTAGCCTCGGTGGACGCATCGCTGCCCGTGCGCTTGGGCGCATCGGCAGTGGCGGGGGTGTTCGGTTCGGTGCCGGATTTGTCGGGCGCGTCCGGCTTGCCTGCGTTGCCGGCCTTGCCGGCGGGGCGCGCGGGCGCCTTGGCGGTGCTGGAGGCGTCGCCGTTGAGCAGCGCGTCAAAGTCCCGGCGGGTATCGCCGGTCTGCGTGTCGCTGCGCGCGGGCGTACCGGTGGCCTTGGAGGCACCGGTGGACGCGGTACCCTGGAGGGCGGGGGGCATCACGGCGTGCCTCCGGTGTCGGTGTCTTCGCGCTGCGCCTGGCGGCTGCGGCGTGCGCCGAGGTCGTCCATCTCGCGCTGGTCGCGGCGGTCGGTGACCACCTTCTCCTGCGCGCGGTAGCTGGCGGCCAGCTGTTCCAGCACCGCCTTGTCGCGGCTGGCCAGGATCAGGCGCGCGCGTTCGGCCTCGACCTTTTCGCGGTTGTGGTCCACGGTCTGGCGCTGCTGTGCCACGGCACTGTCCAGGCGGTCCAGGAACGCGCGCCGGTTGAGCAGCTGGGCCGGGCTGGTGGCCGCCATCTGCGCATTGGCGTACTCGTCGGCGTAACGGCGCAGCTCGTCCAGGCGCGACAGGTGGGTGTCGAGCGTGCGCTGGCGTTCGGCCAGGTCACGGGCGACCTCGTCTTCGTGGTCCTGGGCTCGCTTGAGCAGGGGATCGAAACGCTTGGACTGGATCATGGCTTAGCTCTCAGGTTCCACCAGGCGCTTGAGTGCGGCCTGGCTGTGCGGCAGGTCGGCGGCCTTGCCGACGTCCTGGCCGAGGAATTCGGCGATGTCCGACCAGCGCTCCAGCGCTTCGTCGGTGGCCGGATCGTTGCCGCGCTGGTAGGCGCCGATGGCGATCAGGTCGCGGTTGGACGAGTACGCCGAGACCAGCCGCTTGAGTTTGCGGATGCGCAGGCGCCACGGTTCGTCGGCAATTTCAGTGACCACGCGGCTGACCGACGATTCGACGTCGATGGCCGGGTACAGGCCGCTGTCGGCGACCCGGCGCGACAGCAGGATGTGGCCATCGAGAATCGCGCGGGCGGCGTCGGCGATGGGATCCTGCGGATCGTCGCCCTCGGTGAGCACGGTGTAGAAGGCGGTGATCGACCCCCGGCCCTTGGCCCCGTTGCCGGCGCGTTCCACCAGCGCCGGCAGCTTGGCGAACACCGACGGCGGGTAGCCGCGGGTGGTGGGCGGCTCGCCCACCGACAGGCCGATCTCACGCTGGGCCTGCGCGAAGCGGGTCAGCGAGTCCATCAGCAGCAGCACGTTCAGGCCCTGGTCGCGGAACCATTCGGCAATGGCGGTGGCGCGGTAGGCACCGTGCAGGCGGGCCAGCGGCGGGCGGTCGGCCGGGCTGGCCACCACCACGGCGCGGCGCAGGCCTTCTTCGCCGAGGGTGCTTTCAACGAAGTCGCGCACTTCGCGGCCACGTTCACCGATCAGGCCCACCACGATCACGTCGGCGGCGGTGTAGCGGGTCATCATGCCGAGCAGGGTGGATTTACCCACGCCCGAGCCGGCGAACAGGCCGACACGCTGGCCACGGCCGATCGGCAGCAGCGCGTTGATCGCGCGCACACCCACGTCCAGCGGCTGGGTGATCGGTTCGCGGGCCAGCGGATTGATCGACACCCCGGCCATGCTCACGGTGCCTTCGGCGCGGATCGGGCCTTTGCCGTCCAGCGGCACGCCATCGCTGTCGATGACCCGGCCAAGCAGGCCTTCGCCCACTTCCACGCCGCCGCGGCCCAGTACCGGCACCACCCGCGCGTTCGGCAGCAGGCCGTGCAGTTCGGCGCTGGGCATCAGGTAGGTGCGTTCGCCGGCAAAGCCGACCACTTCGGCATCCACCCAGCCGCCGTCGGCGACTTCCACCTTGCAGCTGGCGCCCATCGGCGATTCGCAGCCCACCGCTTCCAGGGTGAGCCCGACCGCGCGGCGCAGCACGCCTTCGCGGATCAGGCCACGGCCGTGGTTGCCGTCGGGCTGGATGCTGTCCAGGCGCGCGGCCAGGCGCAGGTTGCGCGCGGGCGCCCACTCGGCGGCCGGGACGGGCAGGGGGGCGGTGTTCATGCACTGGCTCCGGATTTGCGCAGCACCGCATCCAGCGCACCGCGCAGGCGGGCCT
This sequence comes from Stenotrophomonas sp. 2619, assembly GCF_040548725.1. Taxonomy (NCBI): domain Bacteria; kingdom Pseudomonadati; phylum Pseudomonadota; class Gammaproteobacteria; order Lysobacterales; family Lysobacteraceae; genus Stenotrophomonas; species Stenotrophomonas sp. 2619. The sequence goes on from NZ_JBEPSF010000003.1 coordinate 104,732, forward strand.
CCAGGGTGCCGTCGATGCGCACCGCTTCGGCGTGCACGCGCAGGTCGCCGCGGCTCAGGCTGACGTCGGGGGTGAGGCGCTGGGTGGGCGACAGCTGCAGCAGCGGGGTGAGCGCGGCGATGTCGTCCGGGTGCAGGCGCACTTCCACCTCGCGGTTGGCGCCGCCGACCGCGTCGACGGCCTCGCCCACCAGTTGCGCGAGCAGCGCCGGGTCGGCCTGGTACGCACGCCCGACCAGGGTGCCGGCGATGCGCACCGCCAGCTCGCCGAGCGCGGCCACCACTTCATTCTCCAGCCGCACCAGCGGCCGGCTGAAGTTGTCCAGGATGCCTTCGATCTGCGCGACCAGGCGGCGCACTTCGGCCTGGCCCTGGGCGTGGCCGTCGGCATGGCCGCGGTCGAAGCCGTCTTTCTCGGCGGCGTCCTGGATCTGCTGGATTTCCTCCAGCGTGGGCAGCTGCAGCAGCGGTTCCGGTTCGTGCTCCGGGTCCGGTTCGGTGAGTTCGAAACTCTCCTCCACCGGTGCCGGTTCGGGCACCGCCAGCAGGTCCGGGGCAAGCCAGCGCACGGCGTTGTTCACAGCATCGCCTCCGCGTTGCCACCAATGGTGACGGTGCCTTCATCGGCCATGCGCTTGACGATGGCCAGGATCTCGCGCTGCGCCACTTCCACGTCGGACAGGCGCACCGGACCGCGTGCCTCCATGTCTTCGAGCAGGATCTCGGCGGCGCGCTGGGACATGTTGCGGGTGATCTTGTCGCGCACCTTGATGTCCGCGCCGCGCAGGGCCAGGCCCAGGCGTTCGCCGCTGACTTCGCGCAGCACCAGCTGCAGTTCGCGGTCGTCCAGGTCCACCAGGTCGTCGAACACGAACATCAGGTCCTGGATGCGCCCGCTCAGCGGGGCGTCGATGCGGGCGATCTCGCCCAGGATCGCCTGGTCCTGGCCGCTGTCCATGAAGTTCAGGATGTTGGCCGCGCACTGCACGCCGCCGATGTTGGACGACTTCAGGTTCTGGTTGCCGGCGAACTGGCGCTCCATGATTTCGTTGAGCTCGTTCAGCGCGTTCGGCGGAATGCCGTCCAGGGTGGCGATGCGCAGCAGTACGTCCACCCGGGTACGCTCGGGCAGCAGCTTGAGCGCGTCGGCGGCCTGGTCGGTTTCCAGGTGGGCCATCACGATGGCGATGATCTGCGGGTGTTCGTTGCGGACCAGGTCGGCCACCGCACGCGGGTCCATCCACTTCAGCGCGTCCAGGCCGGTGGTGTTGCGGCCGAGCAGGATGCGGTCGATCAGGTTGCCGGCCTTCTCGCTGCCCAGCGCCTGCACCAGCATGTTGCGGATGTAGTCGTCCGAGCCCACGCCCAGCGAGGTCTTGGAGCCCAGTTCGGAACTGAACTGGTCCATCACCCCTTCAACCTGGGCACGGGTGATGTCGGTCATGGTGGCCATGGCGATGCCGATCTTCTGCACCTCCTTGGGCTCCATGTGGCGCAGCACTTCGGCCGCGTCCAGTTCACCCAGCGACAGCAGCAGCACGGCGGCGCGTTGTACGCCGCTCAGCGGCGCAGTGGTGGCGTCAGTCATTGGCCACCCACCCCTTGACCACCTGGGCCACACGCTTGGAATCGGTCTTTACAGCTTCACGCGCCATGCGCAGTCGTTCCTCGTAGGAGTCCACCGGCAGCGCCAGGGTTTCATGTCCGGCCGCGTTCAGGCGTTCGCTGCCCAGCGCGGGCAGGCCTTCGCCATCGTCGACCAGCTGTACGTCGGCACTATGCGGTTCCAGTGCCTCGTCGCTGTCTTTCTTGTTCTGGCCGGTGATCGAGCGCAGCGCCGGGCGCAGTACGCCGAACACCAGCGCCAGCACCACGATCGCGCCGAGCAGCAGCCTCAGGGCGTCCTGCACCTGCGGCAGTTCCCACCACTTGGGGCCTTCGACCGGAGCGACTTCACGCACGAACGGGGCATTCATCACCGACACGGTGTCGCCACGTTCGGCATCGAAGCCGACCGCCTGCTTGACCAGGGCTTCAACCCGGGTCAGTTCGGCCGCCGACAGGGCCTGCTCGGTGGTCTTGCCGTTAGCGCCGGCACGCGGCACGTTGTCCACCAGCACCGCCACCGACACGCGCTTGATGCGCCCAGCCGGCTGGCGGGTGTGCTGCAGCGTGCGGTCCAGCTCGTAGTTGCGGGTAGCGTTCTTCGAGGTTTCGGTCGGCGCGGCGGCGGTGGCCGGCGCGGCGGCCGGGCCGGGCGGCGTATTGCTGGCCGCACCGGGCACGCCCTGCGGGCCGGGCACGTTGCTGCTGTTCTCGCTCATCTGCTCGCTGCGCAGCTTCTGCGGCTCGCCGTTGTACAGCTCACGGGCTTCTTCGATGACCGAGAAGTCCATGTCCACGCTGGTTTCCGGATTGACCCGGCCCGGGCCGGTCATCGGTTCCAGCAGTTCGCGGATGCGCTGGTTGAACGAGGTTTCCTGGCGCCGCACCTGTTCGAACTGCGCGGCATTCATCGCCGCATCGCTGTTGGGGTCGGAGACGCTGAGCATGCGCCCGCTCTGGTCCACCACGGTGACGCGTTCGGGGGTCAGGTCGGGAATGCTGGCGGCCACCATGTGCACGATGGCATCGATCTGGCCGCGTTCCAGCTGCTGGCCACCGCGCAGTTCCAGCACCACCGAGGCACTGGCCACGTCACGCTGGCGGGTGAAGGCGCTGGGCTTGGGAATGGCCAGGTGCACGCGCGAATCGCGCACCGGGCGCAGCGTGTTGATGGTGCGCGACAGCTCGGTTTCCAGTGAATGCTGGTAGCGGGCGTTTTCCATGAACTGGCTGACGCCGAAGCCCGGATCGCGTTCCATCAGCTCGAAGCCGAGCCTGCCGCTGTCGGTCAGGCCCGAGCCGGCCAGCTTCAGGCGGGCGTCGTGCAGGTTCTTTTCCGGCACGGTGATGCCACCGGTGGCCGGATCCAGTTCAAACGGAATCTGCGCAGCACGCAGCAGGTCGGTGGCTTCGGCGGTGGCCTTCTGGTCCAGGCCGGTGTACAGCGGCACCATGCCCGGCTTCTGCGACCAGAAGAACACGAACAGACCTGCCGCCACGGCCACGGCGATCATCGCCATCAGTCCGAGCCGACGGGTGATCTGCAGGCTTTGCAGCCGGTCGAACCACTGGCCCGCCTTTTCGGCGTTCAGGGATTCCTTGGAGAGCGACAGGGCCATGCGTTTCTATCCTTACAGCGGCATGTTCATCACGTCCTGGTAAGCCTGGACGAGACGGTTACGGACTTCCACGGTGGCGCGGAAGGCGATCTGGGACTGCTGCGAGGCGACCATCACCTTGGCAAGGTCGGCACCGGCTTCACCCAGTTCGAAGGCCTTGGCCAGGGCGCCGGATTTCTGCTGGGCATCGTTGACGCCGGCAATGGCGCCACGCAGGGTTTCGGTGAAGCTCGGACCCTGCACTTCCTGGGGGGAAACAAGGCCCTGAATGGCATTGTTCTTCGGCGCCTCCGTCAGCGGGCTGACGGCGGACTGCCCCATCTGGGTCTGGAAGGAGCGGATCTGGGAAAGGACGGAGGTGACGGAGTGCGACATCTGGAACGTTCCGAAGCTGGGATGGGGTTTCGAGTGAATACGTTGCAAGTGGCGTGCCGAAACCGTTTATCGGTTCAGTTTTGTTGGTCGCACAAGGGTTTGCGTGTTCACGGGGTGACGGCGGGCGAGGCGGCCGGTGGGGCCGCGCGACGGAATGTTGCTGCGGCGGTGTGACGCGGCGGGCGTGCCGGAACGTCGGCGTCGGAAAACCGGCGGGGTGTTGTGCAGCCACCTGTGGGGTGGCTCTACCGTCGTGCAGCCATGCAGCCACCCATGGGGTGGCTCTACCGGTGGGGGTCCGGGTTGTGCAGCCACCCATGGGGTGGCTCTACCGTTGTCGTGCGGTCGCCCATGGGGCGGTATCGGGGTAGAGCCACCCCATGGGTGGCTGCGCTTGTCAGGGCGTCAGCGTCCAGCGGCCGCTGTTCTGGCGGCGGGCCGGGGCGATCGGGCCGGCGTGCTGGGTGAAGACGAACATGCCTTCGTTGTCGGTGAGGCAGGTGAGCAGCAGGGTGTATGCGGCGGTACCGCCCGGGAAGGCTTCGCGCATCCGGATCTCACCGAGGTGCGGGGCATGGCGCTGGTAGCGGTAGCTACCCTGTACGTGGACCGGGGTGCCGAGGATGTCGAGCACGCCAGGGCGGTGGCGGGCAGCAGGCCCAGGCTGAGCAGCAGGGGGAACAGGCGCATCGGATGACCTCCAGCGGGATGTGTCTTCGATGCTAGTCAGCGCCTGGCGCGTGTCTGTAGGAAAACGTGCAATCGCAGGGCAGGCCAATGCCGGGTCGGAGCCCCACAACGACAAAGCCCGGGACAGGCCCGGGCTTCTGCGTCGTTCCAGAGGTGGTCGAATCAACCGGCCAGTTGCTCCTGGTCGCGCTCGATACCGTATTTGCGCAGCTTTTCCACCAGGGTTGTGCGGCGCAGGCCAAGCAGCTGGGCGGCGTGGGCGACCACGCCCTGGGTGCGTTCCAGGGCTTCGTTGATCAGGTTCAACTCGATGTTGGCCATGTGGTTGCGCAGGTCCAGGCCGGCGTCGGGCAGGGCCGGGGCGCGGGCGGCCGGGCCGCCGTCCACCGCGGCACCGTTGCCCGGGGTCGGCACGTGGAAGGAAAAGCTGCGCAGGTCCAGGCGCTCGTCGCTCACCGGTGCCGGGGCCACCACCGGCGCCGGGACGCTGACGCTGAAATCGCCGCGATAGCGCGCCGGCAGGTCCTGCACGCGCACGGTGCCGCCGGGGTGCAGCACGGCAAGGCGCTCGACCAGGTTGGTCAGCTCGCGCACGTTGCCGGGCCACTCGTAGCTGGCCAGGGCCTGCAAGGCCTCGGCGCTGAAGCGCACTTCGCCACGGCCGGTGCGTGCCAGCTGCGCAGCGATGGTGGTCACCAGCGCCGGCAGGTCTTCGCTGCGCTCGCGCAGCGCCGGCACGTCGATGGGGAACACGTTGAGCCGGTAGAACAGATCCTCGCGGAACTTGCCGTCGGCGATGCGCGATTCCAGGTCACGGTGGGTGGCCGCGATTACCCGCACGTTGCAGCGGATGGTCTGGTTGCCGCCCACGCGTTCGAAGCTGCGCTCCTGCAGCACGCGCAGCAGCTTGACCTGCATCGGCAGGCTCATGTCGCCGATTTCATCCAGCAGCAGGGTGCCGCCCTCGGCCATTTCAAACCGGCCCTTGCGCGCGCTCAGTGCACCGGTGAAGGCGCCCTTTTCGTGACCGAACAGCTCGCTTTCCAGCAGCTCGGCGGGGATCGCGCCGCAGTTGATCGCCACGAACGGGCCGTCACGGCGCGGCGAGCGCTGGTGGATCGAGCGCGACACCACTTCCTTGCCGGTGCCCGATTCGCCCAGCACCAGCACGGTGGTGTCGAACGCGGCGACCTGCTCGATCATCTGGCGCAGTGCGCTGACCGCCGCACCTTCGCCGGTGGGACCCTGTTCCTGCACGGCACCGGCCTGGTGCTCGGCGTCCAGCCGCTTCAGGCTGGCACGGCGCAGCAGGGCTTCCATCTGGGCGTGGCGCAACGGCGCTTCCAGCGGCCATACGTTGGCTTCATGAAGGCCATGCTGCTGGGCGAAGCGCGGGGCGTCGCCGTCGATCAGCATCACCGGCGGCGGCAAGGCGCCCTGGCCGGCCCAGGCGAACAACGCATCGCTGCGCGCGCCGGCTTCCAGGCCGCCGATGATCACGGCCATCCAGTCGGTGGAGCGCTGGCGGGTGATGTCGAAGTCGGCCGCGTCGGCCACCCAGCGCGGGTTGAAGTCCATGAATTCAAGCAGGGCGACGGTGCGCTCGGCACGCACCGCGTCGCTGTCCAGTACCAGGATGCGCGACTCACTCATGACCCATTCCCCTTCAGACCTTCCAGGATCGGCATGACCTCCTGGATGTAGGACAGCTTGCTGACGAAGTTGTCGGCACCGGCACGCAGGGCGTGCTCGCGGTGCTCGACGTCGTCGAAGTGGCTGGCGATGACGATGTACGGGGCGTCGTCCTGCGACTTGATCAGGCGGGTGGCCTGCAGGCCGCCCATCTCGGGCATCGCCAAGTCCATCAGCACCACTTGCGGGCGCAGCGTTTCCGAGCGTTCGATGGCTTCCAGGCCGTTGGCGGCGCTGCCGATCACGTCCAGCCAGTCGACCTTGCGGAAGTGGCGCATGGCGGCGTTGATGAAGCCCTCGTGGTCGTCGACCAGCAGGACGGTGAGCTTGTTCATGTCTTCCATTTCCTTCAGCCCACCCGGGCCAGTTGCGGGGTCCTGGCATTGCTCCGGCGGCGTTCACGGGCCGGGGCGATGTCCAGTTGTTCGCGGTATTTTGCAACGGTACGGCGGGCGATGTTCACCCCCTGGCGCGACAGCAGGCCGGCGATGGCTTCGTCGGCCAGCGGGCGGCCGGCCGGTTCGGCGTCGATCAGGCGGCGCACCATGGCCTTGACGGCCTGGCCGGAAACGCTGGCGCCTTCCAGCCGCACCGCGAAGAAGTGCTTCAGTTCCAGGGTGCCGCGCGGGGTCTGCAGGTACTTGCCGGTGGTGATGCGCGACACGGTCGACTCGTGCATGCCGATCGCATCAGCCACTTCCTTCAAGGTCAGCGGCGCCATGGCCTCTTCGCCGCGGGTAAGGAAGCCGGCCTGGCGTTCGATGATGACCCGGGTGGTGCGCAGCAGGGTGTCATAGCGCATCGACAGGCCGCGGGTCAGCCAACGCGCTTCCTGCAGCATGTCGCGCAGCGGCTGGGCCGCCTCGCCGGCATCGGCCAGCGCATGCTCGTAGCTGGGGTTGATGCTCAGGCGGCGGCTGGTGGCCGGGTTCAGCGCCACGCGCCACTGGTTGTCGGCGTGCCAGGCGATGACGTCGGGGATGACCACGCCGTTGTCGTCCGGGCGCAGGCTGTCGCCCGGGCGCGGCTGCAGCGACAGGATCAGCCGGACCGCTTCATGGATGTCGGCCACTTCGGCGTCGAGCTGGCGGGCCAGGGCGATGTAGTCGTGCGCGGCGAGGCTTTCCAGCCCGTCGTCCAGAACGCGCTGGGCCAGGTGGCGGGCCGGGACGCGGCCGGGCAGGGCGCGCAGCTGCACGCTCAGGCATTCGTGCAGGTCGCGGGCGGCCAGGCCGGCCGGGTCGCCGTGCAGGATCTGCTGACGCACGGCTTCCACGCCGGCCGCGTCCACGTCGTGATGGGCGCTGGCCAGCAGCTGCAGCTGGGCCAGCGGCGCGTCCAGGTAGCCGGCGTCATCGCAGTGCTCCAGCCAGAAGCCGGCAACCGCCAGTTCGCGTGCATCCAGTTCCAGGCTCAGGCGCTGCAGGGCACGCAGGTGCGGGTCGCTGGACTCGTCGGCGGCAATGCGCTGCATGCGGTCGTCGTCGCCGTCCTGCCAGCTGGCGCCGGGAACATCCCACATCGCACTTTCGGGCAGCTCGTCGAACGCGGCCACTTCCTGCACGGTGGTGGTGTCGCTGGTCTCGGCGGCGGGCGCTTCTGGCGCATCCTCGATCTCCAGCAGCGGGTTGGTCTCCAGGGCGCGGCGGATCTCCAGCTCCAGCTGCATGCCATCCAGCTGCAGCAGCCGGATCGACTGCAGCAGTTGCGGCGTGAGGTGGAGCTGCTGACCCAGCTGGGTCGACATCGTCGGCTTCATGTGTGTTCCCCATCGCGCCGACTCCCCGGCGCGTTATGGAACACATCTTGCTTGTGTTATCCCGACACCGTAATCAGGGGGTTCCCTAGTGCTGTCGTCAGGTTCCTGACAGTGAGTCAGGAAAATCCCTACATCAGCGCGGGAAATTGACGCCTCTTGCGGCTGGAACCCTTGTATCTGGTCGCCCGGGTGGCCTGGCGCCGTTCAAAATCCCGTCACCACGCCGCCTGAAGGCTTCAGGCTGCCGGAGAACCGGCGCGGTTCACTCCAGTTCGTGCTGGTGGCGCGCGGCAAGCAGCAGCAGATCATTGGCGCGGCGGCAGCCCAGCGACTCCATCATGCGCGCGCGGTGGGTTTCCACCGTCTTGACGCTGATGCCGAGGTCGGCGGCGATTTCCTTGTTGCTTTCGCCGCGGCCGATCTGGCGCAGGATCTCGCGCTGGCGGGGCGACAGCGCCGCCACCCCCACCGGTTTTTCCTTGCCCAGCATCGGCGCCAGCATCTTGGCCGAGATCTGCGGGCTCAGGAACACCTGGCCGGCATGGGCGGCCAGCAGCGCCAGTTCCAGCTCCTGCGGGGCCGCGTCCTTGACCACGAAGCCGACCGCGCCGCGATCCAGCGCATCGCGCACGTGCACCGCGTCGTCGTGCATGGTCATCATCACCACCCGGGTACCGGGGGCGCGCAGCAGGATGTCGCTCAGGGCTTCCAGGCCGGTACGGCCCGGCAGCGACAGGTCCATCAGGATGACGTCGGGGCTGTGCTGGATGGCCATCTGCAGCGCCTGTTCGGCATTGCTGGCATCGGCGACCACCTCGACATTGGCAAAGCCCTGGAGCAGGCGGCTGAGGCCGGCGCGGACCAGGGTGTGATCGTCGACGATGAGAACGCGCACAGGCAGGCTTGGGGGGATGTGAAGAAGACGGCCACATTAACGGAGTGGCGGCCTACCGCCAAGCCGAACCCGTCACGGTGTGCAGTGCCGGCCGCCGGCCGGCGCCCCCTCATGGCCGCTTACGGGCGACGCTCGGCCAGCCGCGCCTGGGCGATCTGGCGCCGATGCAGGCGGAACAGGTGGCGTTCCAGCGCCATTTCCAGCGCATCGCTCATCGGCTCGAAGCGCAGCCAGAGGAAGTGCGCGCCGGCGCCGGTGGCTGCTTCGGCCAGCACGGCGACCGGCAGGTCGATATGGTCGGGCAGCCAGTCGCAGGGCTGCAGGCGGATCACGCCCAGGCTGCCCACCGCGGCACCGCTGCGTGCGCCCTGTTCCAGCCGGATGCCCCGGCGCGACCAGCGCAGCGGGCGCAGGTCCAGGTCCTGGGCACTTTGCCGCACCAGCCGGCCCAGCAGCACCATGGTCAGGTCCAGCTTGGCCTCCAGCCGCTGCATCTGCGCGCTGGATTCGCCGCGGTCGTCGTGGCCGTCGTCGCTGCGTGCATCTTCCACCAGCGCCACGCTGCGCAGCAGGGTTTCAGCACTGCCGGGGCGGATCACCGCACTGCCCAGGCGGAACTCGGCCGGCAGCGCCACCTCGCAGCTCAAGGTTTCATCGAACAGCTCGCTTTCGGCCGGATGATGGATGGCCGCGGGGCGCGCGTCGTTCATGCCAGCGACTCCGCAGTGAGGTAGGCATGCGCCGCGCGGTTGGCGTTGGCACCGTGGCGCAGGTGGCGGCCGGCTTCGTCGCGCTGGCTCATCATCATCACCATGATGCGCTGCTGGCGGCCTTCCAGGGCACTCAGGCCGGCCACATCGTCAAGCGCACCCGGCTGGGCCAGGAACCGCCCCTGGTTGACGTGCAGCGTGTCCAGGCAGTCGCTGGCGCGCTCGTGGTCGTCGGCCAGCAGCGCGGTTTCCAGCGTGTCCAGCTCGGCGTTGAGGTCGGCCAGGGTGAGCAGGGTGGCCGCCATTACAGCGCGGCCTGTGCGGGCACGCGCTGGTCGCGCGGGATCGCGTTCCAGGCGGCGTCGATTTCGCCCAGCAGCTCCAGCGATTCGCGCAGGGCTTCGGGGTCGTTGTGCAGGTTGGCTTCGGTCAGCCGCTGCATCACATAGTCATACAGCGCCGACAGGTTGCCGGCGATCTCGCCGCCGGCCTCGTGGTCGAGCGAGCCGTTGAGGTGGCCCACGATCGCGCAGACTTCGCCGATCGCCTTGCCCTTGCGGGCCTGGTCGCCGCCTTCCAGGCAGGCCTGGGCCAGGCGGACGCGTTCCAGCGCGCCGGCCAGGAGCAGGGCGACCAGCTTGTGCGGATCGGCGTCGGTGATCGCGCTCTGCACGCCGACCTGCCGGTACTGCTCGGTGAATTGACGGTTCGAACCGTACATCAATCATGTCTCCTTCGTGCGGGGCCGCGTGCCTCGCGAGGTCTGCGGCACCGGGGGTGGAGCCTGCGTTGGTACTGCGTCGGTACCTGTATCGGCAGCGTGCGCGGTTAACTTGAGCACGCTGCCGTATGGATCAACCGGCCAGCTGGCTGAGCTGCGCGCTCAGCGAGGAGGTGGTCTGGCTGAGCTTGCCCATCAACGTATCCAGGGCCAGGAACTGCTTCTTGTAGCGCTCTTCCACGCCGGCCATGCGCACGTCCAGGGCCTTGCGGCGCTTGTCGATGTCGGTGAGGGTGGCATTGATGCTCTTGGTGCGCGAGACGAAGGCGCCTTCCTTGCCCACGGTGGTGCTGGTGTAGCCATCCACCATGTTGAACAGCTTGGCGGCCGCGCCGTCATCACCGGTCAGGGCCTGGCGCACCGCGCCGGCCTGGTTGACCAGGGCCGCTTCGAACTTGGTGGCATCCAGCACCAGGCTGCCATCGGCATTGGGGTAGGCGCGGGTCTGCAGGCCCAGCGTCTTGGGGTCCAGGCCGGCTGCGGCCAGGTCCTTGAGCACGCCGCCCATCATCGCGCGCAGCTGGCTGGACGCGCCGCGCATCTGCGCATCGCCGGTCAGCGACGACGGCTCCTTGTTCTCGATGTCGTACTTGGTGGCCGTGTTGATGGCGCTGATGGCGCCGTTGTAGGCGGTCACGAAGTCCTGCATGACCTTGCGTGCGGCGGCCACGTCGGTGCTGACCGTCACCGTGCTCTTGCCGGTCTTCTTCAGGTTCAGGGTCAGGCCCGGCACCACGTCGGTGACGGTGTTCTCGCTGGCCACCACTTCCACACCATCGATGGTCAGCTTGGCATCGGCCGCCGGGGTGCGCTCGGACATGCTGGCCGCCAGGGCGGTCAGGTCGGCATTGCCGGCGCCCGCGCTGAGCTTGATGGCATTGGCGGTGCCGGCCTTTTCCTGCGAGATCGACAGGAACTGGTTGTCGCCCGAGGCGATCAGCGTGGACTGCACGCCCAGGCTGCGGCCGGCCTTCTCGATCTTGGTGCGGATCGAGGAGAGGGTGTCATCGGCCTCGACCTGGATTTCCAGCGTCTTTTTCTTGTCGCCCACGCCGACGTCCAGCGTCAGGGTTCCGGCGCCGAAGGTCTTGGTCTTGGGCACGGAGGTGTCGGCGATCCACTTGTTGGCCGTGGCCAGCTGGGTAACGTCGATCTCGTGGCTGCCGGTGGCCGCGGCGTTGGTGCTCGTGACCGTCAGGATGTCGTCGGTGCCGCTCTTGGTCGCACTGACCAGGCGGGCATCGAACGCGGTGGAGGCCTTGAGCGCCTTGAGCGAGGTGGTCAGCAGGTCGAACGCGGACTTGACCGTGCCGACCGCCGACAGCTGCATCTTGGCCTTGGACTGCTGCAGGTTGAGCGCGTTGTCCGCCGGCTTGCGGTCGGCCGCGACCAGGCTGGCCACCATGCCGGAAATATCCAGTCCCGAACCGATGCCACCATAACCAAAGTCAGCCACGTTGTTTCTCCTGTCTGTGAGCCGCCGCGGGGGTGCCGCGTGGCCGTGCCGTCAACGAATGTAGCGGCCGTAGCCGCCGGGTCTTTAGAACCACGTTGATGCAGGAGTTGTGCCACTGGGTTGGCGCGGAAGAATGGCACGCGCTTTGCAGGGGTATCCGGGCGGGACGCAGCATGGGTCCGGCCGGGGGTCTGTAAAAAACCCTCCTCCAATGTAGAGGAGGGCTCAGGCTACTGAAAAAGCGGGGGGAGACGAAGCCACCCGGGATGTTCAGTCAAACTAACAGCGCTGATAACGGTTCTGCCGCAGGGGCGGGCCATGGCCACGGGGATGTGGCTGCCGGGAGAGAGAGTCCGGCCCATGGCCATGGCCCGTTCCTGCGTGACGTTTGAACGGATGTTTCGGGCTTTGCCCGCGCCGCCGGCGGTTGCCGGCGGCGTGGACGCGTGGATCAGCGCAGCAGGCTGAGCACGTTCTGCGGCACCTGGTTGGCCTGGGCCAGCATGGCCGTACCGGCCTGCTGCAGGATCTGGGTGCGGGTCAGCTCTGCGGTTTCCTTGGCGAAATCGGTATCGCGGATGCGGCTACGCGAGGCCGACAGGTTCTCCGTGGAGGTCTGCAGGTTGGCAACGACCGAGGTGAAGCGGTTCTGGATGGCACCGAGGTCGGCGCGGGTGTTGTTGATCGCACCCAGGGCCTTGTCGACGATTTCCAGCGCCTGCTGGGCACCCTTCACGGTGGACACGTCGATCGCATCGGCGAACTGCTTGGTGCCCATGGTGACGGTGCCAGCGCCGGCCACGTCGGTCGAGAAGACCGTCGCTGCGCCGTCCTTGTCCACGCTGTCCTTGACCGAGGTCAGGGTCACCGCGCCGGTTGCATCGGCTTCGGCGTAGACGCCGGTTTCACCGATCTTGGCGTTGATGTGGGTCGCCAGCGCCTTGCCCGCAGCCACTTCGTTCTCGGCGGCGGTGCCGACGCTCTTCATGTCCAGCTTGTCGAACTTGACTTCGGTGCCCTTGCTGTCGGTGATGCTGAACGCGGCGATGGCCACGTCGGTATCGTTGGCACCGGTCACCTTGGCAACGGTAGCGGTGGCGAACTGCGCGCCGCCCAGGGCGTTGGTCTTGGCATCCACCACCTTGTCGATGGCAATGGCCTGGCCGGCGTTGGCGCCCACCTGGAACAGCTGGCTGGAGAACGAGCCATCCAGCAGCTTGGTGCCGTTGAAGTCGGACTGCTTGGCGACGCGGTCGATTTCGCTGACCAGCTGGGTCACTTCGGCCTGCAGGGCCTTGCGGTCACTGGCCGAGTTGGTGGCGTTGGACGCCTGCACCGACAGTTCGCGGACGCGCTGCAGGTTGTTGCCGATTTCGGTCAGCGAACCTTCTGCAACCTGGGCCAGCGAGATGCCGTCGTTGGCATTGCGGATGGCCACGTCGGTGCCGCGGATCTGGGTGCCGAAGCGCTCGGAGATCGCCAGGCCGGCGGCATCGTCCTTGGCGCTGTTGATGCGCGAACCGGACGACAGGCGCTGGATGGTGGTGGCCAGCGAGCTGCCGGAGGTGCTCAGGTTGCGCTGAGCATTCAACGACATCGTATTGGTGTTGATGACTTGTGCCATGGTGTTTCCTTCGGGCGTACGTGGAGCGTGGTGCGGTGGAAGCGGCGCCGGTTGCCCGGCGCCTTCGAATCACGCGGGATCAGCGCAGCAGGCTGAGCACGTTCTGCGGCACCTGGTTGGCCTGGGCCAGCATGGCCGTACCGGCCTGCTGCAGGATCTGGGTGCGGGTCAGTTCTGCGGTTTCCTTGGCGAAGTCGGTATCGCGGATGCGGCTACGCGAGGCCGACAGGTTCTCCGTGGAGGTCTGCAGGTTGGCCACGACCGAGGTGAAGCGGTTCTGCACGGCGCCCAGGTCGGCGCGGGTGTTGTTGATCGAGCTCAGGGCGTTGTCGACCAGCGACAGGGCCTTCTGCGCACCGGTCACCGTGGACACGTCCAGGTTGGCGACATTGGCGGTGGTGACAGCGGCATCGGCCGTCTGCGCAAAGCCAGCCGCGCCGGTCAGGGTGATGTCGCCGTCGGCCATGGCCACGCCGTCCTTGACCTGGGTGACCACGATCTTGCCCGTGTCATCCAGCTCTGCCAGCACGCCGGTTTCGCCGAGCTTGGAGTTGATGGCGGTGACGGCAGCCTTGTTCTGGTCGGCCACGGTCGCGCCGCTCTTCAGCTCGATCTTGTCCAGCGTGACGGTGGCCGAACCGACCTTGATGGTGCCGGTCAGGGTGGCATCGGCGGTCAGGGCGGCCGTTGCATCAGCCACCTTGCCGGTAGCGAAGGTCGACGTACCCAGCTTGGCGGTCGTGGCATCGACGATCTTGTCGATGGCGATCGCCTGGCCGGCGTTGGCACCGACCTGGAACAGCTGGCTGGAGAACGAACCGTCCAGCAGCTTGGTGCCGTTGAAGTCGGACTGCTTGGCGACGCGGTCGATTTCGCTGACCAGCTGGGTCACTTCGGCCTGCAGGGCCTTGCGGTCGCTGGCCGAGTTGGTGGCGTTGGACGACTGCACGGCCAGTTCACGGACGCGCTGCAGGTTGTTGCCGATTTCGGTCAGCGAACCTTCGGCAACCTGGGCCAGCGAGATGCCGTCGTTGGCATTGCGGATGGCCACGTCGGTGCCGCGGATCTGGGTGCCGAAACGCTCGGAGATGGCCAGGCCAGCTGCGTCGTCCTTGGCGCTGTTGATGCGCGAACCCGACGACAGGCGCTGGATGGTGGTGGCCAGCGAGCTGCCGCTGGTGCTCAGGTTACGCTGAGCATTCAACGACATCGTGTTGGTGTTGATGACTTGTGCCATGGAAGTTCCTTCAGGCGTGGGTGGAGCGTTGGACGTCGGTGTCGATGCCGGCGCCGGTCACGCCGGCGCCGACACTGCAGGCGTGGATCAGCGCAGCAGGCTGAGCACGTTCTGCGGCACCTGGTTGGCCTGGGCCAGCATGGCCGTACCGGCCTGCTGCAGGATCTGGGTGCGGGTCAGCTCTGCGGTTTCCTTGGCGAAATCGGTATCGCGGATGCGGCTGCGCGAGGCCGACAGGTTCTCCGTGGAGGTCTGCAGGTTGGCCACGACCGAGGTGAAGCGGTTCTGCACGGCGCCCAGGTCGGCACGGGTGCTGTTGATCGAACCCAGCGCCTTGTCGACGATCTCCAGGGCCTGCTGGGCACCCTTGACGGTGCTGACATCCAGGTCGCTGGCGAACTTGTTGGCCGGGGCGGCGGTGGCCAGCGTGGCGGTGAAGGTCGGTGCGGTGGCGCCGGTCCAGGTACCCGGGGTGGCGGTGATCGCCTTGAAGGTGCCGTCGGCGTTGGTGCTGTCCTTGACCGAGGTCAGGGTGACACCGGTGGTGCCGTTGACTTCGGCGTAGACGCCGGTTTCACCGATCTTGGCGTTGATCGCGCTGACCAGCGCTTCACGCGAGGCCTTGCCGGTGTCGGCAGCAGTGGCACCCTGCTTGACTTCGACAGCGGCGATATCGACGCCGTTGATCTTCATGCCGGAGGTCTTGAAGTCGGCATTGGTACCCGGATCGGCCAGCGCCAGTGCGTTGGAGTCGAACTTGGCGCCGCCCAGTGCGTTGGCCTTGGCGTCCACCACCTTGTCGATGGCGATCGCCTGACCGGCGTTGGCGCCGACCTGGAACAGCTGGCTGGAGAACGAGCCGTCCAGCAGCTTGGTGCCGTTGAAGTCGGACTGCTTGGCCACGCGGTCGATTTCGCTGACCAGCTGGGTCACTTCGGCCTGCAGGGCCTTGCGGTCGCTGGCCGAGTTGGTGGCGTTGGAGGCCTGCACGGCCAGTTCACGGACGCGCTGCAGGTTGTTGCCGATTTCGGTCAGCGAGCCTTCTGCAACCTGGGCCAGCGAGATGCCGTCGTTGGCATTGCGGATGGCCACGTCGGTGCCGCGGATCTGGGTGCCGAAGCGCTCGGAGATCGCCAGGCCAGCCGCGTCGTCCTTGGCGCTGTTGATGCGCGAACCGGACGACAGACGCTGGATGGTGGTGGCCAGGGAGCTGCCGCTGGTGCTCAGGTTACGCTGAGCATTCAACGACATCGTGTTGGTATTGATGACTTGTGCCATGGGAAGAGGTCCTTGAGCGGTTGCACGTGATTTGGGTTAGACGCTCATGACGTGCTTCAGGAGCGGCTCATGTCAGCGCTGCAACAGGCTGAGCACGTTCTGCGGCACCTGGTTGGCCTGGGCCAGCATGGCCGTACCGGCCTGCTGCAGGATCTGGGTGCGGGTCAGCTCTGCGGTTTCCTTGGCGAAGTCGGTATCGCGGATGCGGCTGCGCGAGGCGGACAGGTTTTCCGAGGAGGTCTGCAGGTTTGCGACGACGGAAGTGAAGCGGTTCTGGATGGCGCCGAGGTCGGCGCGGACGCTGTTGACCGACTCCAGTGCCTTGTCGACAATTTCCAGGGCCTTCTGTGCGCCGACGTAGGACGAGACGTCCAGGTCCTGCACGAAGCTGGAGGTGGCGGTGGCGGCAACCGAGCTGGGGGCGGCGGCGGTGGAGTCGGCCAGGCCCAGCTGGGCGGCGCCGTCGATGACCAGGTCGCGGTCGGCCTGGACCGAGGTGAGCTTCAGGCGGTGGGTGTCCGGGGTGCCGGCGGTGGTGACCACTTCGGCATAGACACCGGCTTCGCCGATCTTGCTGTTGATCTGGGCAGCGGCGGAGGCGGCAAACTCGGCGGTGGTCTTGCCGGTGATGGTGCCGATGGCGGCGCCGTTGATGGTGACGCCGGCCAGGTCGGTGATGGTGGCGACGTCGGCGGTGCTGTTCACGGGGGCGGCGAACTTGGCGTTGCCCAGCGAGCTGGCCTTGGCGTCGACGACGTTGTTGATGGCGATGGCCTGGCCGGCGTTGGCGCCGACCTGGAACAGCTGGCTGGTGAAGCTGCCGTCGAGCAGTTTGGTGCCGTTGAAGTCAGACTGCTTGGCCACGCGGTCGATTTCGCTGACCAGCTGGGTGACTTCGGCCTGCAGGGCCTTGCGGTCGCTGGCCGAGTTGGTGGCGTTGGAGGCCTGGACGGCCAGTTCGCGGACGCGCTGCAGGTTGTTGCCGATTTCGCTCAGGGAGCCTTCGGCGACCTGGGCCAGCGAGATGCCGTCGTTGGCATTGCGGATGGCGACGTCGGTGCCGCGGATCTGGGTGCCGAAGCGCTCGCTGATGGCCAGGCCGGCGGCGTCGTCTTTCGCGCTGTTGATGCGCAGACCAGACGAGAGGCGCTGAATGGTGGTAGCGAGCGAGCTGCCGCTGGTGCTCAGGTTGCGCTGAGCGTTGAGCGACATCGTATTGGTGTTGATTACCTGTGCCATGGGTCGTCTCCCTTATTGGAATCCCGGTGGTGAATGGAACGAAGCGCCGCCGTTTTTTTTGTTTGGCTGTGTGCTTCGCTGTTGCCAAATCAATAACGGCGCTTTGTCAACAACCTTTAGGCGGAAATTTCGCTGGGGTTGCCGGTGCTGCCGTCCGGGGCCTTGGCTGTGCACCCCGATAGAAGGGTTAACGGCGCGGGAGGCAGAAATTGAAGGGGTTTTCACGCCAAACGCCGGGCGCGGGGGCGCCCCGTAGAGCCGGGCTCTGCCCGGCTTGCATCTACGGCCAAAGCCAAGCGCCGCATCGGCCACGTCCTGGGAGGCCCGGGTGGGTTGGCGGGACACGCCGTAAACCCCGCTCCGCGGTCCGGCCCAGCCGCTGGCGGCTGGGCGTTCAGCCGCATGCGAGGCAGTGCCTCGCGAGCAATGCGCCTTCACCCATGGGGGCTCGTGGGCGCCATCCATGGCGCCCAACGGTCCCGCCAACCCACCCGGGCCGGCCCTTCCTGGGTAGATCGGCGCGCAAGCAAGGGGCGGTAGAGCAGGGGCGGTAGAGCAGGGCACCGGCTGCGGCTTCGATACGGTCAAGGCGCCCGCAAACCACACGTTCCGACGCGGCATGACGCCGGTAGGGTCGGTTCCCAAACGACTGCCGATACCCTGCATCGGCGCGACGAACGCATGCTGCGCATCGAAGAAGGCTCGCGCGCTCAGGCGCGCGGAATCCCGCCAGACGTTGGCTGCGGCGCTGGCGCATTTGATGACGCCCAACGAAAAAGGCCGCGATGCTGTTCGCATCGCGGCCTTCGGACCTTTCGGTGTTTCGTAACGCGCTGTCAGCGCAGCGTGTTGAACAACGACATCTGCTGCATCTGCGAGAACAGGGTCTGCGCGGCCTGCAGGGCGGTGCTTTCCAGCTGGTACTGGCTGATGGCGTCGGCGTAGTCCAGGTCGCGCATCTGCGAGAGCGTGCCCTTGAGGGTGACGGTGTTGGATTCGCGCATGTCCGCGGCATTGTCCAGCGCCTTGAGCTGGGCACCGCCGGCGGCGCGTGAGTCGATCATCCGTTCCGAGGCGCGGGCCACGTCGCGCAGGCCACTTTGCAGCAGGTTCTGCTGGGCGGCGGACTGGCTGGCGCTGCCGGTGTCCATCTTCAGGGAGCCGATCAGGCTGTCCAGGGTGCTGAAGATGTCGCGGCTGGTGGCGGGGCTCACGTTGAAGGTGTCGCCGGCGGCCGGCTTGCCATCCACGTGCAGGCGCACGCCATTGAGCACCAGGTCGTCGCCGGCCTTCATGGTGCCGGTGGACACCACGGTGCCGGTGTCGTCGAGCAGTTCGTACTGGTCGGCGGCGGTGAAGCGCACGCTGAAGGCCTTGCCGTCCCAGCTGTTGCTGCCGTCGCGGGTAACGTTGGTCAGTACGCCGGTGCCGGTGTTGCCGGTGGCCGCCGCACCATCCACGTGGCCATCGCCGGTGCCGATGCGCAGGAATATCTCGCTGCCGGGCAGGGCGTCGAGCACGTAGGTATCCGGGCCCACTTCCACCTGGCGCTGGTTCTGGTCGCCGTTGTAGACCACCTTGCCGTCGACCTGGCTGAAGGGCGGGCTGCCGTCGGCGGTGCCGCCGAACAGGTAACGGCCGGTGCCGTCGGTGCTGTTGGCCAGCGCCAGCAGGTTGCTGCGGATCGCCTCGATTTCGGTGACCATCGACTGCTTGTCGGCCGCGGCCAGCGCCGGATTATTGGCATAGATGGTGAGCTCGGTGATGCGGCCCATCATGTCACCGACCTGGGCCAGCGCGTTTTCCTGCAGGCCCAGCCGGTTCTGCACGTTGCCGGCGTTGAGCTGCATGCGGTCCAGCGAGGCCAGCGTGCGGTCCAGGCCCACGGCGGCGCCGGAGGCGACCGGGTCGTCCTTGGCGGTCACCAGGCGGCGACCGGTGGCGATCTGCTGTTCCAGGTGGCTCATCTTGGCCTGCTTGGCCATCATCAACGAGACCGACTGGCTGAACATCATGCCGGTGGAAATACGGTTGTTCATCGGCCTACGGCTCCGAGGATGGTCTGGAACATGGTGTCGGCGGTGGAGATCAGCTGCGAGGCGGCCTGGTAGGCCTGTTGCAGCCGCAGCATGTCGGCGGCTTCCTCATCAAGGTTGACCCCGGAAATCGAATCGCGCGCGGACTGCGCCTGGTCGGTGATGACCTGCTGGGCCTGCAGCGAGTAGTCGGCCGAGCGTGCGGCGGCGCCCACCTGGGTGGTCAGCCCGCCAAGGGCGCCGCTCAGGGTAACGGTGCCGTCGTTGAACGCCTTGGCCTGTTCCACCTTCGCCAGCAGCAACGCGTTGCTGTTGTCCGACGAGCCGGCCGGGGTCGGCCCGATGGTGAAGGTGTCACCGGTCTTGGGCGCGCCGTCGAGCACGAAGCTCCAGCCGTTGGCGCTGATGGTCTGGCCGGCGGTGTAGGTGAACGGGCCGGCGCCATCCAGCGTGTACTGGGTGCCACTGGTGAACACGATCGCGGCCGGGTTGCGCAGGGCGGCGTTGCCGTGGTCGGTCACCTTGACCCCGGTCAGCTTGCCGGTGCCGCTGTTGGCCAGCGCCGCGGTGCCCTTGATCGGGGCAGCGGCGGCAATGCGCGAGGTGTCGGTGATGGCAACCGACATCGTGCCGGCCACGCCGGCGGTGGGCTGCAGCAGCATGCGGTCGTTCGGCGCCGGGGTGCCGGTCATCACCAGCTCCACGCCATTGAGCACCAACGGGTCGGTGGCGGTGCCGGTGCCGGTCATGGCGATCGCCACGCCGGTGTCGGCGCGGCTGGCCTGCCACTGGGTGCCATCGAACTTGAGCACCACGTTCTGCCCGTCCAGCTTGGACAGGTCGCCGAAGCTGGCGGTCATGCTGGCGGTCCCGGCATTGCCGGCATGGCCGGTGATGCGCGGCGCGCCGATGTTGAAGAAGTCGCCGCCCAGGTTGCCGTACAGGTCCGCGCCCTGGCGGTGCACGTCGTTGAAGCTGCTGGCCATGCCGATCGCCAGCTTGCCCAGTTCGGCCTGGGTGGGGGTCAGCACGGTGTCGCGGAACTCCAGCAGGCCGCCGATCTGGCCGCCCAGCGTCTTCGATTCCAGGGTGATCTTCTGGCCCGCGCTTTCCAGCGCCAGCTGCAGGCGCTCGGGCATGTACGGGTCGGATACGGTGGTGACCTTGGACGCGGTGGTGCCCACCACCAGTGCCTGGCCGCCGGCCGTGTAGACGTTCATGATGCCGCCGTCCTGCATCACTGCGTTGCCGCCGGTGTAGCCGACAAGGTTGGCGATCAGCTGGTCGCGGCGGTCGAGCAGGTCCGGCGCGGCGTTGGCCGCGTTGCCACCAATGGCGCCGTTGAGCTGCGCGATTTCCTTGGCCAGCCGGTTGATTTCGCTGGCGCCGGCGATCAGGCCGTTGTTGACCTCACCGTTGAGCGTGTTGAGCTGGCCGTTGAGCTGCTGGAAGCGGTTGGCCAGGGTCTTGCCACCGTCGAGCATGTTCTGGCGGTCGGCGGTGCCGGAGGCGTTGGAGGACAGGCCGCTGACGGTATCGAAGAAGCTGGACCACACCCCGGCCACGTTGGTGGCGGTATCGGAGAACATCGCATCGACCCGGTCGGCCATGCTGGACAGCTGCTTCAGCCGCGCCAGTTCGCCGCTGCCGTCGAGCAGCCGCGAGATCGCCAGCTGGTCGGCCACGCGGCGGATGTCGCTGATGCGCGTGCCATTGCCCACGTCGCCATAACCGAAGTTCTGCGGGTTGGCGGTGGCGAAGTCGACCTTCTGCCGGCTGTAGCCGGGCGTGTTGATGTTGGCGACGTTATGGCTGGTGGTCGCCAATGCCCGCTGGAAGGCGAGCAGGGCGCTGGTGCCGGTGGAAAGTACGCTGGACATGGGTTACCTCAACGACGGATGACACCCAGCCCGGTCGGGCTGGCGGTGCTGGCAAAGGTGCGGCCCAGCTGCTGGCTGGCATCGCCCACGGCGGCGATGGCGCGCTCGATGGTCGGGCCGCCGGCGATCGCGGCGATCTTGGCCGCATAGCTGGGATCGGTGGCGTAGCCGGCCTTCTGCAGGCCCTGGGCAAAGCCGCGGACGTCGCCGCCGGCCTGCAGCGCGTTCTGGTAACGCGGACTGTTCTTGAGCAGTTTCACGTAGTCGGCAAAGCTGTCGCCGACCGAGGTGTAGGCGCGGAAGCTGGCAGTTTCGTTGCGGCGCACGCCGTCCACATATTCATGCGTGCCGCTGCTGGCGCGCTCGCCGCTCCAGCCGGTGGCCTTGATCCCGAACAGGTTGTGCGAGCTGCCGCCGCCGTTACGCTGCACCAGCTTGCGGCCCCAGCCGGTTTCCAGCGCGGCCTGGGCGACCAGCGCCTTGGCGTCCACGCCCAGTTCGCGTGCGGCCTGCTGCGCATGGCCCCAGATGCTGGCCACGAAGCCTTCCGGGGTGTGCGGGCCGAGCTTGGCGGCGGCGGTGTTGGCCGCCAGCGTGTCGACCGCGCCCGGGCCACGCACGGTGTCGTTGACGCCGCTCCAGCGGTCGTTGGCCAGCGCCGCCCAGTTCTCCTGGGTGGGCTCGCTCACGCCCGGCGGCGTGGCATACGGATCGCTGCGCCCGATCGCCTCGTGCATCTGGCTGCTTTCGCGCCCGGCGATCAGGTCCAGCGCGCGCTCCATTGGCTGCAGCACCGCCGACGGATCGGCGCCGCGCAGTTGCTGCAGCAGGTCCACTTCGCTCGGCGCGGTGGCCGGGGCGGTGCCGGTGGGCAGCGCCATCGGCGTGGCGGCGGGCGCGTTGAGCCGGTAGGCACGCAGCGCGGCGGCCGGGTTCAGCGCGGTGTCGGTCGGCTTGGCTGCGTCGGCCTCGGCGCCGCCCAGCTGGCGGGTGATCATCGCCGACAGCCCCAGGCCGCGGCCACGGGTCATCGCTTCGGCGATCTTCTTGTCGTACATCTCGCGGAACATGGTGTTTTCGGCGGGAAACAGCGAATCGCCGAAGCTGGCATCGCGCATGCTCTTGACCAGCATCTGCGCGAACTGGCCTTCCAGCTGGCGCGCGACCTTGTCGACCTTGGCCGGGCTGTTGGCCTGGGCCGGATTGAGTTCCAGTGCGGGATTGATGCGCATGTCAGATCACCTCGAGTTCGGCGCTCAGCGCGCCGGCCTGCTTGAGGGCTTCCAGGATGGCGATCAGGTCGCCGGGGGCCGCGCCCACCGCGTTGACCGCGTGCACGATCTCGTCCAGCGTGGTGCCGCCGGTGAACTTGAACATGCGGCTGCCATCGTTGGTGGCGGTGATGGTGGACTGCGGCGTGGCCACGGTCTGGCCATTGCCGAACGCGTTGGGCTGGCTGACGTTGGTGTTCTCGTTGATGGTCACGGTCAGCGAGCCATGCGAAATGGCCGCCGCGCCCACCCGCACCTGCGCGCCGATCACCACCGTGCCGGTACGCGCGTTGACCACCACCTTGGCCGGCGCACTGCCGGGGGTGAGTTCCAGGTTCTCGATGCGGGCCAGCAGGCCGATGCGCGCGCCCGGGTCGCTGGGCGACTGCACCGACACCGTCACCCCGTCGATCGCCCGCGCGGCGCCGTCGCCGAAGGCGTTGTTGAGTGCGGCGACCATGCGCGACACCGTGGTGAAGTCGTTCTTGTGCAGGTTCAGGGTGATGTCGCCGCCGCCGTTGAACACGTCCGGCAGGGCGCGCTCGACAGTGGCACCGTTGGGAATGCGGCCCACGCTGGGCACGTTCACCGACACCCGTGAGCCGTCCTTGCCCTGCGCGCCAAAGCCGCCGACCACCAGGTTGCCCTGGGCGATCGCGTAGACCTGGCCGTCGGCACCGCGCAGCGGCGCCATCAGCAGCGAGCCGCCGCGCAGCGACACCGCGTTGCCGATCGACGACACGGTGATGTCGATCGGCTGGCCCGGCTTGGCGAACGGCGGCAGCTCGGCGTGGATCGCCACGGCGGCCACGTTCTTCAGCTGCGGGTTGACGTTGGCCGGCACGTTGACGCCCAGCTCGCCCAGCAGGTTCTTCAGGCTCTGCACCGTGAAGGGTGCCTGGCTGGTGCGGTCGCCGCTGCCATCCAGCCCGACCACCAGGCCATAGCCCACCAGCGCGTTGGTCCGCACGCCGCCCACCTGGGCCAGGTCCTTGATGCGCTCGGCAGACGCCGGGGCAACCACCGCGAACACGGCCAGCAACACCAGCACCGCGCGCATCGGGTAGACCGACGCCGCGCGCCGCTGCCGTACCGCGAAGAGCGACGGCATGCGTCGCTGCTGTGCCGCGTAGAGCGACGTCATACGTCGCTGCCCGAACAGGGAGAAGGAAAAGGTCATGTCAGGCTCAGAACGGCGTCAACGCCGAGTTGAAGAAGCGGCTCAGCCAGCCCATGGCATTGGACTGGGCAACCGGGCCGCGGCCGCCGTAGACGATGCGGGCATCGGCAACGCGGCTGGACGGAATGGTGTTGTCGGGGAAGATGTCCGCGGCGCGCACGATGCCCTGCACCTGCACCAGCTCATCGCCCTGGTTCAGGCGCAGGTTCTTGGCGCCCTGGACCACCAGGTTGCCGTTGGGCAGGCGCTGCACCACCGTGACGGTCACGCTGCCCTGCAGGCGGTTGCTCTGCGCGCTGGTGCCCTTGCCGGTGAAGTCGCGCGAACCGGCCGCGCTGGCGGCCAGGATGTCCTTGCCGCCCAGCGTCACCGGTGCGCCGAACAGGGTCGGGGTGCCGATGCTCAGCTCCGATTCCTTGGCCGTGGTGGTGTTGGCGGTGGTCTGCGCGGTGGTGCTTTCGGTCAGGGTGATGGTCAGCAGGTCGCCGACGTCACGCGCGCGGCGGTCCGAGTACAGCTGCAGGCCGGGGCCGGCGGCGTAGATCGCGCCGGCGGTGGCCTGCGCGGTGGGCGCCATGATCGGGGTGATCGGCGCCATCGCGGGATAGGGCCGGACATCGCCGGCGATGACGCAGCCGCCGAGCAGGGCGACCACGGAGCTGGCAAGCAGCAGGCGAAGGGTAGGGCGCAGGGGCGACATGGCAATGCTTCCGGTTCGGCCGATCAGACGTTCTGGTTGAGGTAACCGAGCATCGCGTCGGTGGTGGAGATCGCCTTGGCGTTCATTTCGTAGGCGCGCTGGGTTTCGATCATCGACACCAGCTCTTCGACCACGTTGACGTTGCTGCCTTCCAGCGCGCCCTGCACCACGCCGCCCAGGCCGTTCAGGCCGGGGTTGCCGTTCTGTGCGGGGCCCGAAGCGGTGGTTTCCAGGAACAGGTTTTCACCGCGTGCCTGCAGGCCGGCCGGGTTGACGAAGTCGGTCAGGGTCAGCGCGCCGATCTCCACCGAGGCGGCGTCGTCGGCCATCTTCACGCTGATGGTGCCGTCGGTGCCGATCGTGAGCGACTGCGCGCCTTCGGGAATCTGGATGCCCGGCTGCACCGGGTAGCCGCTGTTGGTGACCAGTTCGCCCTGCTGGTTGCGCTGGAACGAGCCGTCACGGGTATAGGCCGAGGAACCGTCGGGCATCTGCACTTCGAAGAAGCCGCGGCCGTTGACCATCACGTCCAGCGCGCGACCGGTCTGCTGCTGGCTGCCCTGCTCGAAGTTCTTCGAGGTGGCCACCACGCGCACGCCGGTGCCCAGCTGCAGGCCGGTGGGCAGCTGGGTCTGCGCCGAGGACGCGCCGCCGGGCTGACGCACCTGCTGGTACAGCAGGTCTTCGAAACTGGCACGGTCCTGCTTGAAACCGGTGGTGTTGGTGTTGGCGAGGTTGTTGGAAACCACCGACATGCGCGTCTGCTGCGCATCCAGTCCGGTCTTGGCGATCCACAATGCCTGGTTCATGGCGATGTTCCTTTGTCTGTTGCGGGTGGCCGCATGCGGCGGCCGTTACAGGGAGCGAATGCATGGCGCGTGCCAGAACCGCGCCGGAAAGCCGTCACCGGGGCGATCAGCTGCCCAGGCGCAGCAGGCTGTTGGCGCTGCGGGCGTTGTCGTCGCCGTGCTTGATCACCTTCACCTGCATCTCGTACTGGCGTTGCAGCTGGATCATCTGCACCAGCGCGCCGGCAGCATCCACGTTGCTGCCTTCCAGCTGGCCGCTTTCCAGCGACTTGCCCTGGGCCTGCACGAACGGCTGCTGCGGATCGGTGTTGCGCATCAGCCCGTCCAGGCCGCGCTCCAGGCGTTCGTCGGCGGCGGCGACCACGCGGATCCGACCGATGTTGGCCATGGTCTGCGGGCCTTCGCCCAGCGGAATGATCGAGATCGTGCCGTCGTTGCCGATGTCCATCGCCTGGTGCGGCGGGATGGCGATCGGCGCGCCGTTCTCGTCCAGCACCGGATGGCCGCCGGCGGTCACCAGCTGGCCATTGGGCGTGATCGAGAGCGCCGCACCACGGGTGTAGGCTTCACCGCCCCCGGCCGGCGCCTGCACTGCGAGCCAGTTGCCCGACTGCAGCGACAGGTCCAGCGGGTTGCCGGTGATCTGCTGCGCGCCCATGCGCCGGTTGAAGCCGGCGTCGACGTGCAGGGCGTCCACGCGCGAGGCATAGCCGGTGCCCTTGATCGGGAAGGCCTCGGTGTTGGCGAGGGCTTCCTTGAAGCCAGGGGTATCGGTGTTGGCCAGGTTGTGCGAGAGCGTGCCCTGTGCCTGCAGCGACGCACGTGCACCGGTCATCGCTACGTAGAGCGCCTTGTCCATCGTCTTGTTCCCGTGATGCGGTCAGTGGCTCATCAACGGATGTTGATGATGGTCTGGGTGATCTGGTCCATGGTCGAAACCATCTGCGAATTGGCCTGGAAATTGCGCTGGGCCGTGATCATGTTGACCAGCTGCTCGGTCAGGTCGACCGTGGAGGCTTCCAGCGAACCGGCCTGGACCTTGCCCAGGTTGGAGCTGTCCGGCGCGCCGGTGCGCGGGGTGCCCGAGCTGAAGGTTTCCACCCACAGGTTGTTGCCCTTGGCTTCCAGGCCCTGAGTGTTGTTGAAGGTGGTCAGTGCCACCTGGCCCAGTGCCTTGTCGTCGCCGTTGGAGTAGCGCGCGTAGACCACGCCGTCTTCGGACACGGTGATCTCGTTGAGCTTGCCGGCCGCGTAGCCATCCTGCTGGGTGTTGCGCAGCGCGAACTTCTCGCCGTACTGGGTGGACCCGGAGATGTCCAGGGTCAGCGCCAGCTGGCCGGCGCCGGTGCTCGGGGTGAACGGGGTCAGGGTGATCTGGCCGTTGGCCGGGGACGTCAAGGCGCCGGCGTTGTTGAAGGTCAGCGTGGTGGCAGCGCCGGCAGCCTGACCGTCCACATAGTTGTAGACCTGCCATTCGTTGGGATTGGCGGTCTTGACGAAGTACGAGGTCTGGGTGTGGCTGACGCCCAGCGAGTCGTACACGGTGATGCCGCCGGTGGACTGGCTGTAGCTGTTGGAGTCGGTCGGGCTGAACGGGTTGACCGTGGGCACCTTGGCGTCGGCCGGCAGGGTGAAGCTGACGTTGACCTTGCTGGTCTGCTTGGGCGGGCTGTCGGTGGTGAGCAGCTGCAGGTCGACCAGGCGGCCGGCATCGAAGTTGGTGCCATCGGCGTTCGGCGCGAACACCTGCAGGCGCGCGCCCTGCGGGTTGGTCACGTACCCGGCCTGGTCGGTCTGGAAGTTGCCGGCGCGCGAGTACACGCGGGCGCCGTTCATGGACATGGTGAAGAAGCCCTCACCGGAAATGGCCATGTCCAGGCTGCGCCCGGTCTGTTCGTTGTTGCCCTGCGAGAACTGCTGGGCCACGTTGGTCAGGCGCACGCCCTGGCCGATGGCATTCTTGGACAGGCCGTAGCTGGTGGCCGAGAACAGGTCGGCGAACTCGGCGCGCGACTGCTTGAAGCCGGTGGTGTTGACGTTGGCGATGTTGTTCGCGGTGACGTTCAGATCGGCATTGGCAGCGTTGATGCCGGACAACGAGACATTGAAGCCCATGGGATTGCTCCTGGTATGCGGGGTGGGGCGGCTCAGCTGATGCGGAGCACGTAGTCGATCGGGGCCGTGCCCAGGCCCTTGAGGTTGAGGTACAGCCCGTCGGAACCGACGGTGACGCTCTCCACCGGGGCTTCGACGTAGGTGTTGGCCTTGGTCTTGGCGCCGGCGCTGTCGGTGAAGGTGGCGGCGAGGGTGTAGCTGCCGGCCGGCATGCGGTTGCCGTTGGCGTCCTTGCCGTCCCATTCGAAGGTGACTTCGCCGGCGGCCTTGGCTTCCACGCTGATCGTGTTGACCTTGACCCCGTTGGCATCGGTGATGTCCACGTTGACGAAGCCGGCGCCGGGCGCGGCGACCATGCCGTTGGTGGCGCCTTCGGCCTCCAGCGACCACTTGGTCGAGGGAATCAGCACGTCGTGGCCGACCAGCGCGGCACCGCGCAGGATCTGGTCGCCGGACATCTGGTCCTGGAAGCCCTTCACGGTGGTGTTGAGGTCGGTGATGCCCTGCACCTGCGACAGCTGCGCCATCTGCGCCACCATCTGGGTGTTGTCCATCGGCTTGAGCGGGTCCTGGTGCTGCAGCTGTTCGGTCATCAGGCGCAGGAAGTCGGCCTGGTCCAGGGTGCTTTTCTTCTTGCTGGTGTCGCTGTTGGGTGCGTTGAGGCCGAGCGCGGAATAGATATCGCTGCCCTGGCCGACGCCGCTGGTGCTGCTCATGACGGTATGTCCTGTGGAATGAAGGGTCAGCGACCCATGGTCAAGGTGGCCAGCGCCAGTTCCTTGGCGGTGGTCAGCATTTCCACGCCCGCCTGGTAATTGCGCGAGGTGGAGATGAGGTTGACCATCTGCGCGACCGGGTCGACGTCGGGCTGGTAGATATAGCCATCGCCATCGGCGAGGGGGTGGCCGGGCTCGTAGCGCTTGATCGGCGCGGCGTCGCTCTGGCTGATTTCCTTGACCTGGACGGTGGTGATGTTGGGGTCGGTGCGGCTGGTGACCGACTGGAAGATGGGTTCGAGCGGCTTGTAGACGGCCTCGGCCGAGCCGGACACGGTGTCGGCGTTGGAGAGGTTGGAGGCGATGGTGCTCATGCGCACGGACTGGGCCTGGAGGGCCGAGCCGGCGATGTCGAAAATGGGGAGGTTGCTCATGGCTTATTGGCCTGTGATGGCGGTGAGCATGGAGCGCACCTTGGATTCGACGAAGCTGAGCGAGGCGCGGTATTCCAGCGCGGCGCGGCCGTAGGCGGCCCGTTCGGCGTCGGGGTCGACGGTGTTGCCGTCGATGCTGGGCTGGACGCCTTCCTTGGCAATCTGGAAGGGGTTGAGGCCGCCGCCGATGGCGTAGTGCTGTTCGTTGGTGGTTTTCATGAGGCCGTTGCTGTCCAGGCCCTGGGCATTGCGCAGGGCGGCATCGAAGTCGAGGTCCTGGGCCTTGTACCCGGGGGTGTCGGCATTGCTCAGGTTGCTGGCGATCAGCTTCATCCGCTGCTCGCGCAACGGCATGGCCTGGGCATGGACCCCCAGATAGTCGGAAATCAGATTGGGCATGGCGCGCTCCCACGGGACGATGGGGGGAGTGGTGCAAGGGCTGTGCCAGTCGGCGCGTTGTTTCTGCGTGTGGCGCGGGCCGGCAGAGCCCGCCGGGACACGCCGTAAATCCGTCCCTGGAGGCTCGTGGGCGCCATCCATGGCGCCCAACGGTCCCGGCGGGCTCTGCCGACCCGCGCCCGGACGTGTCTGCGTCGCAGGAAGGAAGGGCACAGCCGGCTTCGCGAAGGGGGGTAGTGCCGGCCGCTGGCCGGCAACGCCTGCCGCGCAGGCGCGTAGCGCCGGGCTCTGCCCGGCTGCGTCACCTCACGCCCACAAAAAAGCCCAGCGGGCGCTGGGCGTGATGATGAAGCGATGCCGCAGTGTACCGGCGAACGGAATGAAGGAGCGCCACGGTAGAGCCGAGCGTTGCTCGGCTGCTTCACCTCAGCCCCAATAGATAAGCGGGCGCCGACCCACTGTCGGGGGGGGGGGGGGGTGGGGTTGCGGGGCCCTGAGCCGCATGGATGCGGCGACGGAGCTTACACGGACGTACTTGCAGCGTGCCCCGCGGCCCCACCCAGCCCGACCCACCCTCAGCGAACCAACCGCCGCGCTTTCAAGCCGCCATCGCCACCTTCCGCAAACGATCCAGCACGAAATCGGCCAGTTCGTGCGGGGAATACTTGGCCACGAACGCGTTGGCGCCCACCCGCTCGACCATCGCGTTGTTGAATACGCCCGACAGCGAGGTATGCAGCAGCACGTACAACCCGGCCAGGCCGGGGTGGCGACGGATTTCCGTCGTCAGCGTGTAACCGTCCATCGCCGGCATCTCGATATCCGAGATCACCATCGCGTAGCGCTCGGCCGGGTTCTCGCCCGAGGCGTGGATCTGGATCAGGTGGTCCAGCGCCTGCTTGCCATCGGAGAGCAGCGTCGCGCCCACCCCCAGCTGGTCCAGCACGCTGCGGATCTGCTGACGCGCCACCCGCGAATCGTCCACCACCAGCACCTGCAGCTGCGGCCCGTCGGAGGGCAGCGACTGCGCCAGCGACGGGTCCAGCACCGCCTCGCCGCGCACCTGGGCGATGTCGGCCAGCACGCTTTCCACGTCGATCACCTGGATCAGCTCGCCCTGGAACCGCGTGACCGCCGTCAGATAGCTCGACTCGGCGCCCAGTTCCGGCGGCGGGTGGATGTCTTCCACCGCGATGTTGACGATCCGTTCCACCCCGCTGACCAGGAAGCCCTGGATCGACCGGTTGAACTCGGTCACCACCAGGTAGCCCGGCGCCTTGTCCGCGTCCGGTTCCCGTTCGGGGTGGCCGATCGCCAGGCCCAGGTCCAGCACCGGTACCGAGCGGCCGCGTACATCGGCCACGCCGGCGAACTGGCTGGGCAGCCCGGGGACCTGGAACAGGTCCGGGCGGCGCAGGACTTCCTGCACCTTGAAGACATTCACGCCAAAAAGCTGGCGTCCGCCGAGCCGGAACAGCAGCAGGGCCAGACGATTGTGGCCGGCCAGGCGCGTACGCTGGTCGATGCGGTTGAGCAGGTCATGTGACATGGAAGGGGTATCGGCGCCAGCGCGGTCGACTTGAGGGTCCGGCAGACCGGCGTCCGGCACGGCGCTTGCAGGACGCTGCGCATGTGCCTTGCCCCTGGAGCCGCCATGCGTTGGATCATCCTTGCCCTGCTTGCCGTTGCCGGCGCGCCTGCGTCTGCCGCCGGTGCCTGGCAGCCGGTGGACAGCATCCGCGCCGCCGCGCTGTCGACCCTTCCGGCCGGCAGCGAGGGCGACACCACCCTCGATTCGGCGTTGCGCCTGCCCGTCTGCGGGCAGGGCCTGCGCGCCCAGCCCACCGGCACCAGTACCGTAGAAGTAAGTTGCCCCGATGCCGGCGGCTGGCGGTTGTTCGTGCCGGTCAAGATCCGCCGCAACCAGACCGTGCTCATCCTCAACCGCGGCATCGGGGCTGGAGAAACCATCGCCCTGGCCGATATCACCACTGCCCAGCGTGACGTGGCCCGGATTGCCGGGGCGGCGCTGGCCGATCCGGCCGCCGCGGTCGGGCGGGTTGCCCGGCGCACCTTGAGTGCCGGCAGCCTGCTCGCCGCCAACGACCTGGTCGCCCAGCGCCTGGTGCGCCGGGGCGACAGCGTGGCGCTGGTCTCGCGCTTTGGCGGGGTGGAAGTCCGCGTGGCCGGCAAGGCGCTGGCTGATGCCGGTGAAAATGAACGTGTTTCGGTGGAGAATCTGTCCTCACGCAAGGTCGTGCAGGGTACGGTGGCCACCAACGGCGACGTTTTTGTGACGCGCTGAGCACATTGCTGAACCTGCGGCGGAATTCGTCAAAAAAACCGCAGAACCCCCTAAAGATGGCGGTCCCCGTGCCGTTATCCCTTGTGAACCGCATTCCCAGGACAACTTCATGAGCCAGAAAATCGACGGCAACCTGCAGGCCACCGCCCATCTGCGCAGCGTCGCGCTTGGCAGCAAGCCTGCAGCCAGCACCGATTCCCCGACCCGTCCGGTCGAGGCTGCCGACAGCCTGCGCCTGACCGGCGAGGCCACCAGCCTGCAGGCCATGCAGCGCGAACTGAGCACCGCTCCGGCCATCGATGCCGGCCGCGTGCAGGCCGTGCGCGAGTCGCTGCAGAACGGCACCTACAAGATCAACCCCGATGCCATTGCCTCGCGCATGCTCGAGCTGGACCAGCAGCTGCAGGGATGAACCTGGCGATGAGCGAGCCATTGCAGCGCCTCAGCGATGCCTTGGACGTCGAACGCCAGGCATTGGTGGAGCATGACGTGCATGCGTTGATCCGCGCCACCGGGGCCAAGCTCGACGCGCTGCGTGCGCTCGAGGCCACGCTGCCGGTCGGGCAGGGCGAACGCCTGCAGGAGCTGGCCGAGCGCAACCGCGCCAACGGCGTATTGCTCTCCCGCCGCCGCCGCGAGGTCAACTGGGCGTTGCGCCAGTTGGGCCGCAGCGAAGCCTCCTCGGCGTACGACGCCAAGGGCCAGGCCAACATCCTGCATACGCGGCGGCCGCTGGCCGTCGCCTGATCCGGCCCCTGCGCGGGCCGCTGCGCGTGCACGGGCTGCCGTCACGCGGGTCAACGCGTATATTGGGCGCCTGTTTAGACTGCCCGATGTGACCGTGACCGCTTCTTCCAACCTTGTCACCGCACCGCTGCCGCCGCAGCCGGTCCTGCTTGCCCTGTTCGAGCGGGTCAACGAAGGCATGCTGTTGTTCCGCGAGGACGGCAGCGTGGCCCTGGCCAATGCCGCGGTCAGCGAAATGCTCGGCCACGCCGAAGACGCCGCCGGCCTGGGCGCGGCGCAATGGCTGCGCCAGCTGCTGCCGCCGGACGCGCTGGAGCACGCCCGCCAGCATGGCCACTGGAACGGCAGCCTGCCGGTCGGCGAGCGCATGGTCATCGCCCACGTCTACCACCACGAGGACGCGGGCCAGCGCCATTACCTGGCGCTGTTCCGCCGCATCGAAGGCCAGGAAGACTACGAACGCGAACTGCAGCAGCGCCATGCCGAGCTGCGCCAGGCCTACCTGCGCCTCAACGGCACCCAGGAAAAGCTGCTGCAGTCGGAGAAGATGGCCTCCATTGGCCAGCTGGCGGCCGGCGTGGCGCACGAGATCAACAACCCGATCGGTTACGTACACTCCAACCTGGGCAGCCTGCAGGAGTACCTGCGCAGCCTGTTCACCGTGATCGAAGCGTATGAGCGCGCCCTGCGCGCGCCGGACCCGAAGGCACTGATCCCGGAAATCGACGATATCCGCACCCGCTTCGACATCGACTTCATCAGCCGCGACCTGCCGCAGCTGATGGCCGAGTCGCGCGAGGGCATCGAGCGGGTGACCCGGATCGTGCGCGACCTGAAGGACTTCTCGTATTCCGGCCGGGATGAATCGTGGAAGCTGGTCGACCTGCATGCCGGGCTCGAGTCCACCATCAACATCATCTGGAACGAGCTCAAGTACAAGGTGACCCTGCAGCGCGAATTCGGCCAGTTGCCGCTGGTGGAATGCCTGCCGTCCGAGCTCAACCAGGTGTACATGAACCTGCTGCTCAACGCCGGCCATGCGATCGCCGATCGCGGCACGATCACCGTGCGCACCGGCGTGGACGGCGACCACGTGTGGGTGGAATTCGAAGACACCGGCGGCGGCATCTCGCCGGACCTGCGCCAGCGCATCTTCGACCCGTTCTTCACCACCAAGCCGGTCGGTAGTGGCACCGGCCTGGGCCTGTCGATCTCCTACAGCATCGTCAACAAGCACCACGGCCGCATCGACCTGGACAGCACCCCCGGCGTAGGCTCCAGGTTCCGCCTGGTACTGCCGATCAAGCAGCCGCGCCCCGCGTAGAGCCGGGCTCTGCCCGGCGCATTCCCCGCGCGTAGAGCCGGGCTCTGCCCGGCTGCCGACATCGCCCGGCGCTCCGGCACCAGCCGACCAACGGTCGGCTCTACCGCGGTGGTTGGCGCGCTCCGGCACCAGCCGACCAACGGTCGGCTCTACCGCGGTGACTGGCGCGCGCGGGCAGCGCAGCCGACCAACGGTCGGCTCTACCGCCCTCAGTCGTCGTCGACTGCAGGCAGCGCCGCTGGCGGGGCGGTGTTGGCCCGGCGCTGTTCCTCGTGCGTGCGGAACGCCTGGTGGATGTGCTTGCGCAGCTCGTCGTCGTTCCACGGCTTGGTCAGGAACCGGTAAATCGCGCCGCGGTTGATCGCGTCGGTCACCGTGTTCAAGTCGGTGTAGCCCGACAGCACCAGCCGGATCGTGTCCGGGTACAGCATTTTGACCCGGCCCAGGAACTCGGTGCCGCTCATGTCGCTCATGCGCTGGTCGGACAGGATCACCTGCACATCGTTGATCGCCAGCAGGTCGAAGGCATCGCGCACGTTGCCGGCCGCCAGGATGCGGTAGCCATCGCGACGGAACAGTCGCACCAGCGAGCGCAGCACGTTCTCCTCGTCGTCCAGCAACAGCAGCGTGCGGTCGGGGCGGGTCTCGGCGAAGGCTTCCGGGCGCAGGTAGCGGCGGCGCAGGGTCATGCCGGCTGCATCGGCCGACATCGGCTCACCGAACAGGTAGCCCTGGAACACGTCGCAATCGTTGCGCCGCAGGAAGCCGAGCTGTGCCTGCGATTCCACGCCGTTGGCGATCACCGTCATGCCCAGCTGGTGGCCCATGGCGATGATGGCGCGCGCAATTGCGGCCTCGCGGTTGCCGGCCGGCGCGCTCTTGATGAAGCTGCGGTCGATCTTCAGCTTGTCCACCGGGTAGCGCACCAGCGCGCTCAGGCTGGAGTCGCCGGTGCCGAAGTTGTCCAGGCTCAGGCTGATCCCTTCGTTGCGCAGGTTGACCAGGGTCTCGTGCACGAAGTTGACGTTGTTGGTCAGCGCGCTTTCGTTGATCTCCAGGGTCAGCATCTGCGCCGGCACGCCGGCAGCCTGCATCACCGACATCACTTCGGCGAAAAAGTTGGGGCGCAGCAGCTGCAGGGTGGAGACGTTGACGGCAATGGTGAAATCATCGAAGCCCTGGTCGCGCCACAGCTTGGCCTGCTTCAGCGCGCCTTCCAGCACCCACGTGCCGATCTGCACGATGATGCCCAGCCGTTCGGCGGTGCGCATGAAGCGCTCCGGCACCAGCATGCCCAGGGTGGGCGACTGCCAGCGCAGCAACGCTTCCATGCCCACCACGTGGCCGTCGCGCGCACTTACCAGCGGCTGGTAGCGCAGCTTCAACTCGCCATTGGGAATGGCGTCCACGATCTGGCGCGCGATGATGCTTTCGCTGTGCGCACTGGACGGCGTGTCCACCGCATGGATGCGCACCGCATTGCCGCCCTCGCGGGCGGCCTGGTGCAGGGCATCTTCGGCGTGGTCAAGCAGGCGCGAGGTGCCGGTGGCATGTTCCGGGCACAGGCTGACGCCCAGCTTGCCGGTCATGAACAGCGTGTACGGCAGCACCGATAACGGCAGTTCCAGCTGCTGGCGGATTTCCTCGGCCAGGTCTTCCGGCAGCGGTACGCCGGCACTGCGCGGCACCGCAATCAGGAACTCGTCGCTGCCATGCCGCCACAGCTTGCCGCAGCCGCGCAGGTGGTGCTGCAGGCGCTGGGCCACCAGTACCAGCGCCTGGTCGCCGACTTCGGCACTCATGTTCTCGTTGACCGACGCGAAATGGTCGATGTCCACGTGCATCAGCATCAGCGGCGTGCCACCGGAGGCGGCCTCGGTGACCATCGCCTGCAGCTCAGGATTGCCCGCGCCCAGGCGCGGCGGTGCGTCCTCGATGCTGACCAGGGGCAGGGAAGGGTTCCACATGTTCAGTGTTCCAGAATTTCAGAAGTGGCCGCAGCGCTGCTGCGATACGGCAGGTACAGGTCGATCAGGGTGCCGGCGCCGTGCGCCGACTCGATACGCAGGGTGCCGCCCACGCTCTGCGCGCGTTCGCGCATCACGATCAGCCCCAGTCCGCGCGGGCCTTCCGGGTCGAAGCCTTCGCCGTCGTCGCGCACCTGCAGGTGCAGGCCCTTGTCGCCGACGTCATGCAGCTGCAGGCTCACCTGGCTGGCGCGCGCGTGGCGCAGCACGTTGGTCAGGCTTTCCTGGGCAATGCGGAAACAGGCCTGCTCGATATCGCCCTGCGGGCGTCGGGGCAGCGCCTGGATGTCGGCCAGCAGTTCGATCGCCGCCGAGCGGAACAGCATGCCGGCCTGCCAGCGCAGCGCGGCTTCCAGCCCCAGCGCATCCAGCTGCGGCGGACGCAGCAGGGTGGAAATGTCGCGCAGCTTGCCAACGGTGGCATCGGCCAGCTGGATGATCTGTTCCAGGTCTTCGCCGCGGCGCGCGGCGTCGGCCTCGTCCTGTGCGGCATACGCCGACAGCTTCATCGCGGTGATCGCCTGGCCGATGTCGTCATGCAGGTCACGCGAGATCGCGCGGCGCTCATCTTCCTGCAGCGAGAACAAGCGCCCGGCCATCGCCTGCAGCTCGCGGTTGCTGGTCTCCAGCGCTTCGCGGATCCGTTCGGGTTCGCTCAGGTCGCGCACGATCAACAGCTTGCAGTTGCGCCCGCCATAGCGCACGTCGCCCACGGCCAGCCCGGCCTGGAAGCGCTGCCGGTCGAGCCGGCGCATGCCGATCACTTCACCGGCGCCGGTGCTCGGCAACGGGATCGGCGCGAACAGCTGCGCCCGCACCCGCGCCAGATCACCGGCGTCCACCAGCGCCGACAGCGGCTCGCCCAGCAGCGTCTGCTGGCCGTAGCCGAACTGCGCCGCCGCGCAGGCGTTGGCATACAGCACGTATTCGTCGGACAGGATCACCACGCCATCGGGCAGCACCCGCACCAGTTCGCGGAACTGCTCTTCGCGCTCACGCAGCAGCCGGCGCGACTGCTCGCGCTCGGTGACATCCTGCAACGTGCCCAGCACGCGGGGCCGGCCGGCGTCGTCGTGCCCGCTTTCGGCGCGCAGGTGCACCATCAGTGCGCGCCCGTCCATCGCCAGCAGCGGCAGCAGCACGTCGATCTGCACCTGTTCGCCGGTCATGTCCTGCAGCAGTTGCTCGCTCAGCGCGGCGGTGGCCGGGTCGGCCGGCACCAGCAGTTCCTCGAAGCGGTGCCAGCGGCGTGCTTCCGGCGGGCGGCGGCCGAGCAGGTGGTAGACCTGGTTGGAATAGCGGCCCAGCCCGGTGGCCGGGTCCACTTCCCACGCGCCGATGCGGGCCATTTCGTGCGCTTCCTCAACCCGCGCCAAGGCCATGTCGCGGCGGCGCAGGGCCTGGGTTTCGCTGGTCCGGTCGATGGCGATCAGCAGCCGGGCGGGCCGGCCGGCGTAATCGATGGCGTTGCTGCGCATCTCCATGCGCCGGCGGGTGCCGTCACGCAGCTGCAGGTCTGCGGTCAGCACGCACAGTTCGCCGGGCTCTGCTCGGATCTGCGCCAGCTTGTCGGCCAGCTGGATCTCCTCGCCGGGCGGCCACAGTGCACTGATCGGCATGGCCATGAACGCCTCGCGGTCCCAGCCGAACAGGCTGCACGCGGCCGGATTCACGTCCAGGATCGCCAGCGAATCCAGGTCGTACACCAGGATCGGCCCGGGGTTGCCCTGGAACATCTGCCGATGGCGGGTTTCGGACGACTCCAGCCGCGAATGGGCGTGCAAGACATGCTGGGCCAGCGGGCGCAGCAGCAGATAGATCAGCCCGGCGCTGGCCACCACGAAGAACGCGCCCTTGGCGGTCTGCCAGCGCGCGGCGGTGGCCATGTCGCCGGCCAGCACCTGCACCGCGGCATCGCTGCACAGGATCCACACCAGGGCCAGCACCAGGTAACCGGCCACCACCCGCCAGCGGTCGCGGCGCAGGGCCTGGGCGAGCGGGCGTTCGGGCGCGGCGGGGTGGGGCAGGCCGGAGGGAGCGACAGGCATGGACGGGTCGGGGACCTTCGGGACGGGCGAACTGCATCTTAGTGGGTGTCATGCCATTTGGGGGTGCATGCCGCGCACCGCTCAATAATTGGCGAAATCCGCCGCTAACGATTGCGTTCCCGGTCGTCGGGTGCGTTATCGGAGTCTTACCGCGTGGACCAAGGGATTATCGCGAGTCTGCTGCAGCACCCATTGGCGTCGGCCTTGGTCATCCTCGACCGGGCCGGGCGGCCGCTGGCGGCCAACCCGGTCGCGCGCGAGCTTGGGTTGCCGGCAACCGTGGCGGCCTATGGCGAGCTGCTTGAAGACCTGCGCCTGCTGGCGGCCGATGGTGGCCTGGTGCCCTGCCAGCTGCCCGGCGGGCCGCGCGGTCGCCTGGACGGCTGGATGCGGGCCGTGCACGACCCGGACGGCAACCTGCTGGCGTTCACGCTGAGCGTGCCCGAGCCGGTGGCCAGCTACGCCGGCAGCCGCTGGGAACTGGCCCTGGACCACGCCGGCCATGGCCTGTGGGACTGGGACCTGCCCAGCGATGCGGTGATCCGGTCGCGGCGCTGGGACGACCAGCCGGTGCCGGCCGAAGAAGTCACCCGGGGCGATGTCGCCGCGGCATTGCTCGCCCCGGTCCACCCGGACGACCAGCCCGCGGTGCGCGCCGCGCTGGACGCCCACCTGCGTGGCGACGGTGACGTCTATACCGCCCAGTACCGGCTGCGCCACCCCGACGGTGACTGGCGCTGGGTGCTCGACCGGGGTCGGGTGGTGGCACGTACCGCCGACGGCCAACCCCTGCGCATGGTGGGCACCCACACCGATATCCAGGCGCAGAAGCAATTGGAGGCGCAGCTGCTGGAGCAGCAGGTGCACCTGCGCGAGGCCCAGCGCATCGCCAGCATGGGCAGCTGGTCGTGGGACCCGGCCCAGCGCCAGTTCTGGTGGTCGCCGGAGTTCCGCGCCCTGCTGGGCGTTGGGGAAGATCCGCTGAGCGGTCGCCGGCGCTGGTTGCGCCAGCTTGAACCGCGCTCGCGCAGCCTGCTGCGCCACGCCTGGCGGCGCATGCTGCGCGACGGCAAGCCGGCCACGCTGGAACTGGAATTGCCGCGCGAGCGCGAAGCCGCGCTACACCTGCGCCTGTGGATGCAACCACTGCTGGGCCCCGACGGCCGCATCCAGCGCCTGCTGGGCCAGGTCCAGAACATCACCGAACAGCACCAGACCGACGCGCTGATCCGCTGGCGCACCGAACTGCTCAACCGCGTGTCGGCGCTGGGCCGCATCGGTGGCTGCGAAATCGAAGTGACCACCCGCCACATGCAGTGGACCGAGGAGTGCTACCGCATCCACGGCCTGCGCAAGGAGCCGATCAGCCTGGACCAGGCGCTGGCCCTGTACACCCAGGATTCGCGCGACGCCTTCGAGGCGGCACTGGAGCGCATCGCCGACGGCGGCCTGCCCGAGCAGCTGGACCTGTGCTTCTACCGCCAGTCCGGCCTGCGCATCTGGGTGCAGGTGCTGATTGAACTGGACCGCCGCGATGGCCTGCCGACCCGCTTCGTGGTGCTGTTCCGTGACATCACCCGCGAACGCGAAGCCAACGAGCGCATCGAACTGCTGGCGCACTACGACCTGCTGACCGGCCTGCCCAACCGCATGCTGCTGCGCGAACAGACCGCCGATGCCATCGAAGAAGCGCGCGACCGGGGTGCACCACTGGCCATGCTGTTCATCGACCTGGACGGTTTCAAGACCATCAACGACACCTTCGGCCACGCCACCGGCGATGCGTTGCTGAAGGCGGCGGCCACCCGCCTGCACCAGAACCTGCGCAACGCCGACCTGTTCGGCCGTTTCAGCGGCGACGAATTCATCGTGGTGCTGCGTGACCTGGCCGACCCCGAGGACGCCGGCCACGTGGCCCGCAAGCTGATCGCCTCGCTGGCCGAACCGCTGCAGCGCGGCGAAACCACGCTGAAGGTGGGCGCCAGCGTGGGCATCGCCATGCTCGACCAGAGCCATCACGACTTCGAATCGCTGCTGCGCGCGGCCGACGCGGCGATGTACGCCGCCAAGGAAGCGGGGCGCAACACCTACCAGTACTACAGCCAGGACGCGCTGGCCAAGATCCAGCGCAAGCTCGAGATCGAGCACGCGCTGCTGGGGGCGATCGAGCGCGAAGAGTTCACCCTGGCCTACCAGCCGCTGCTGCACGCCGAGAACGACCAGCCGCCGGCCATCGAAGCCCTGCTGCGCTGGCATCGGCCCGGGATAGGCTACTGCAGCCCGGCCGAGTTCATTCCGATCGCCGAAAAGTGCGGCGAGATCGTCCGCATCGGCGACTGGGTGCTGGCCGAGGCCTGCCGCCAGGCGGCCGCCTGGGATGCCGCCGGCCTGGCGTTCGACCGCGTGGCGGTCAACGTTTCGGCCGTGCAGCTGCGTGACCGCGGCTTTGCCGAACGCGTGATCGACATCTGCCATGCCCACGGCTGGCCGCCGCAGCGGTTGGAACTGGAGCTGACCGAGTCGGCATTGATCCGCGATACCGACGTATTGCGCCACTGCTTCGACGTGCTCGAACGCCACGGCGTACCGCTGGCGGTGGACGACTTCGGCACCGGTTTCTCCAACCTGCATTACCTCAACCGCTTCCCGGTGGGCCGCCTGAAGATCGACCGCAGTTTCGTGCAGGGCATGCTGCACGACACCGGCACCGCCGAAGTCACCCAGGCCATCGTCCACCTGGGCCATGCGCTGGGCATGAAGGTGGTCGCCGAGGGTGTGGAAACCGAGCAGGAAGAGGCCATGCTGCGTCGCCAGGGGTGCGACGAGATCCAGGGCTACCTGTATTCGCGCCCGCTCACCCCGCGCGACCTGGCGCAATGGCTGAAGGCCGGCAGCACCCGCATCGCACCCCGCGAGGCGGTGGTCGCGCTGAGCCACGCGGTCTGAGCGCGCGCGATCACGGTGGAGCCGACCGTTGGTCGGCTGTTCCCAGCGCAGCCGACCAACGGTCGGCTCTACCTGTGTCGGAACCCGTGGGTGGTTTTATCCTGCGGCCGCGGCATCTCCGCCACCGTGTCCCGACGCGCGCGACCGCAATACATCTGCTGGCCGCGCTCAAGCCGCGGTAGAGCCGACCGTTGGTCGGCTGCATCCGTAGGCGGCGGGCTTACCCCTGCGGCCCCGGTATCTCCGCCACCGTGTCACCTTCGTAGGTCTGCACGGCCATGCGGTAGATGTCGGTCCAGTCGCTGTCGGGCCCAGGGCCCAGCCGGTGTCGGGCGCCGAACACATAGACCGTTTCGCCCAGCGACATGTGCGCGATCAGGTGTTGCGCGGCAAGGCTGACCTGGAACTGGTGCAGGAACGCCATCGGCTGCCCCTGGTGGTACAACCAGGCCGGCTCACCGACCCACTTCGGCTTGGCATCCATGCAGGGAAAGGCGTCTGCCAGCCGGGTGGCCAGCCATTTCCTGCGCGGCGTGGGCGCGCCCTGTTCGTGGTACTCGCGATAGAGCTGATGGGCGAAGTCGTCGGCACCATCGGCCTCGATCGACGCGGCGTGCCGTTCCGCCACCGTCATGGCTTCGCCCCAGAAGAGATGGAAATCGGTCAGTTCGGCCATGCTGTTCCTTGTTCAGGCCGGCACCGCTGCGGGCCGGCAAGGGAACAGAGAATAGCCCGACAGCGGCCGATCCAGATCGGTTGTCGCCAGGCCGCGCGACGCCACGCCAGCGCGGGGCAGGGCGGATGCCGCCGCGATCGCCTGCAGGTGGGGCATGGGCCTGCTAGCGCCGGGTCGTGCGATCCAGGGCGTGGTCGTCCAGTGTCGGGCACTGGTTGAACACTGCGAACCGCTGCAGCGCCGTGCGCAGGGCAGGCAGGAAATGGTCCCGATCCAGACCGTCGCGCTCGATATGCAGGCTCAGCACCTCCAGCCGCCGCTCGCTACGGTGCGCCTTGCAGTCCACCCGGCCCACCACCTGGTCCCCGTACAGCAGGGGCAGGCAGAAGTAGCCATGCACGCGCTTGCTGGCGGGCACATAGCACTCGATCCGGTAATCGAACGCGAACAGGGCACTCAAGCGCTCCCGGTGGATGACCAGGTTGTCGAACGGCGAGAGGATCCTCACCTCGCGACGCAGTCGCATCGGGCGATCCAGTGCAACCACATCGACGTAGGTGGTCGCCCCATCGTCGCCCTTCCACACACGCAGTTGCCCCGCATCGACCCGTTCATCGACCACGGCGCGCATCGCATCCCGCAGGTCTTTTCCGGGCTGCAGGTGCAGCAGCTGCTTCAGGGTGAACACGCCGTGTGACCGCCGCGTGGTCTCGAGCAGGTAGGCCGCATACTC
Source organism: Stenotrophomonas sp. 2619 (assembly GCF_040548725.1). NCBI lineage: Bacteria > Pseudomonadati > Pseudomonadota > Gammaproteobacteria > Lysobacterales > Lysobacteraceae > Stenotrophomonas > Stenotrophomonas sp. 2619. The sequence continues at coordinate 146,037 of NZ_JBEPSF010000003.1, forward strand.
GCCCAGGGTGGGAACGCTCAGGTCGATGTCGTCGGGCAGGCAGCGCTCGGCCAGATCGTAGGATTTCTCCATGCCATTGCGTTCGCACACCATCAGGTCGCCGCGCATGAACAAGGTCTCGAACGCGCGCCGGCCGGGCCCCTGGTTCCACCAGCTGCCCGCCTCCTTGGTGCTCGGTTCCAGGTGGCGCATCCGCAGCGGGCCGTCGGTGCGGATCCGTGCCAGGATCTGCTGCATCAACCGCGGGTCACCGCCACGGAAGTAACGGCTTTCTCCGTCCCGGATCGAGCGCATCCGGCGCAGCGCGTAACGGTAATCGCGCATCGGAAGATAGGCGGCGGCGTGGTACCAGTACTCGAAGATCTGCCGCTCGCCCACCAGGCGGTTCAAGTGCGCCGGGTCGTAATCGGGTACCCGGTTCCACAGCACGTGGTGATGCGCGCGCTCCACCACCGACAACGTATCGATCTGCACGTAGCCCAGGTGGGCGATGGCGCGATGGGTTGCCGCCGGACCGTCGCCGAACGGTGCCCGAGACGCCAGCCCCTGCGCATGCAGTGCCAGGCGTCTCAAGCCGGAGGTCATGGGCGGTGCGCGGGATGCTTCGGATCTGGCGACGTGGTCACCACGGCATCGCCACTCAGTCCCAGGTCCCAGGCCAGGCCGATCAGGGCCGGGTCCATGGCGGCCGAGCCCAGCGGCTCGGCAAGCCCACCCTGCGCCGCCAATGTCGCCAGTTCCCGCTGCGCCACCTGTTCCAGCTGGGCCAGCAACGCGCGGCCCCGCAACGGCTCGGGCATGCGGGCAGGCGAGGGCGGGGAGATGCGTTCCTCAGGTACCGCCACTGCCTCGGGCAGGGGGGCGGAAGAGGAGGGTGCGGCATGGGGGGCGTTCGTCAACAGCATGGGTCGATCATCTGCAGCCAGGACGGATCTTGCAAGCACGACGGCCCCGGGGAAACCGGGGCCGTCGTGGGCGCCGTTGCCGGCGCGGAACATCTGGGTCAGAACAGCTCGACCGCGCCAGCGGCCATGCTCTGCTGGGCAACAGCCTTGTGCGGCGGGCGTTCCCACTCGCTGCGCATTTCACGCAGGCGGCTGCCGGTGCGCTGCAGGGCGCTGACGACTTCTTCGTCGAACACGCCGCCATTGCGGTGCAACAGCTCCTGCAGGGCCACCGCTTCGCGGTTGATGGCGGTCAGGCGGTCCAGGTGGGTATGCACGCCGCCCAGGGCCTGGGTGGCGATGTCTTCGAACTGCAGGGCGCGGACCGCTTCGGCCACGCTGCTGTCGATGGCACGGCCGCACTCGGAGATCTCGCGCATGCCGTCGCCGAGCGAGGCATTGATCTGCGCCACGTTGTCCAGCATCTGCGCTGCTTCGTGACGCGCTTCGCGGGAACGGTCCATGTCGCGCGAGGCCATGTGCGAGACCGTCTCGCGGACCTTGGCGATGGCGTCCTTGGAGCTGTGCGCCAGCTTGCGGATCTGCTCGTTGAACGTGGTGGAACGCTCGGACAGGTTGCGCACCTCGTCGGCCACCACCGCGAAGCCGCGACCGGCCTCACCGGCACGCGCCGCTTCGATGGCCGCGTTCAGCGCCAGCAGGTTGGTCTGGTCGGCAATCGACTTGACGTCTTCCAGCAGGGCGAAGATGCCATCCAGGTGCTGCGCCATCTGGTCGATGTGCTGCACGGTGTTGCTGCTCTGGCCGCTCACCTGCTCCAGGGCTTCCACCAGCTGTTCCATGCGGTGGCTGGCATGCTGGGCGAAGCGGGCGACGTCGACACCGGCGCCACCATCTTCACCGGCACGGTCGACGATGCGGGCCAATGCCTGGCTTTGCTGACGGGACTTGCGGTTCATGGCGTCGAAGCTGCCACCCAGGCCGCTGACCGCGTGGCGGATCAGGTCGCGGGCACGTTCGACTTCGCCGCGCGAGCCGTCCACTTCGTTGGCAACGAAGCTGCGCAACTCGGTGAGCAGCTGGTCCTGCTCACGCAGGATGCGGGCGTGCTCGGGTGACCGCTGGGTCTGGGCCCGGGCGGTCCACCAGGCAAAGCCCAGCCAGCTGAGCGTCATCGTAGTCAGGATGGCCCAGCGCAGCGCGGCGGGCCATTCGAAACCGATGGCGAAAGGAAGAAGCAGGGTCAGGACCAGGGGGGCGGCCAGACGGATGAAGATGCGTGAGTACATGGACGTTCTCGGGAAGTGCACGGTTGATGTATCGGCCGTACCCCCATTTGCTTTAGTGCTGCACTGCACATTCCATCGAAAAACCTGCCCGCGGTAGAGCCACCCCATGGGTGGCTGCGGGATCCCCAGCCCCCCCCAGCCACCCATGGGGTGGCTCTACCCGCATCCATCAACGGTAGGGCCACCCCACGGGTGGCTGCACGCGCCCCTCACCCCGAAGCCACACAGGGTGTGGCTCTACCCGCATCCATCAACGGTAGAGCCACCCCATGGGTGGCTGCACGTAACCCCTCATCCCGAAGCCACACAGGGTGTGGCTCTACCCGCATCCATCAACGGTAGAGCCACCCCATGGGTGGCTGCACGCAACCCCTCATCCCGAAGCCACACAGGGTGTGGCTCTACCCGCCCGCCGTGAATCAGCGCAGCTGGCGGTCCACCGCTTCGATCATCGCCTTGCGCGAGAACAGGAAGTCCCAGTACTGGCCGCCGGTCTGGCGCCACAGCACCGCCGAACGCACCGCCGCCAGCAGCAGGGCGCGGATCTCGGCCACCACCCCGGCCTGGCCCAGGTAGTGCGGGTTGCCCTGCACCATCACCCGCGGCTTGAGGTTGCTGATGGTGTCCGCGTACAACCCGCCGAGGGCGGCCAGCACGTCCGGGTGGGCGCTGTCGCCGAGCTCGGTGGCCTGGCGCTGGGCGCGCTCGATGCCGTGGCTCACCTTGTCCACCACCGCATGCTCACGCACGAACCGGCGCTCCAGCTGCAGCACGGCCAGCGCCAGGCGGGGCAGGGCGTCGTCCTGGCCCTGGTTGCGGAAGTAGTTGTGCAGCAGGCGCAGCCCCGGGGCCACGTTGGCCGGGCTGCCGTAGATGGCCTGCGGGGTCTCGGCATCAATGCGGAACACGCTGTCCACGGCGGTGCGCACCACGGCCGCTTCGGAGTGGCCGGTTTCGGCGATGCGGCGCACCTGCTGCAGGGCCTGGGCGATGCCGGCCAGTGCAAGAACGCGGTCGTCGACGGAAAAACTCATGCAGCAGATACCTCAAAGGGGGAAGGGGCAGTCCGCAGCCGCTGTTCCAGCGGCGCGTCGGTGGCGGCGATCACCGCGCCACCCAGGCAGACCTCATCGTCATACAACACCAGCGATTGACCGGGGGTGACGGCGCGTTGCGGGCGCACGAACAGCACCTCCAGGGTGCCGTCGTCGCGCACGGTCACCGTGCAGGGTTCATCGGGCTGGCGGTAACGGGTCTGCGCGGTGCAGTCGAACCGGCGGGCGGGCGGTGCGCCGGCGATCCAGTGGGCGGGCTCGGAATGCAGCCGGGTCGAGAGCAGCCAGGGGCTGTCGCGGTCCTGGTCCACGTAGAGCACGTTGCTGGCCACGTCCTTGCCCACCACATACCAGGGCGCGGCCGGGCGGCCACGCACGCCGCCGATGTTCAGGCCTTCGCGCTGGCCCAGTGTGAAATAGAACACGCCGGGGTGCTCGGCGATCAGCGCGCCGTCCGGGTCGCGGATCTCGCCGGCCTTGGCCGGCAGGTAGCGGCCCAGGAACTCGCGGAAGTCGCGCTCGCCGATGAAGCAGATCCCGGTGGAATCCTTCTTGGCGTGGGTCGGCAGCCGCGCGTCGCGGGCGATCCGGCGCAGGTCGTTCTTCTGCAGGTCGCCGATCGGGAACAGGGTGGCCGCCAGTTGTTCCTGGCCCAGCTGGTGCAGGAAGTAGCTCTGGTCCTTGCTGCGGTCGGCGCCGCGCAGCAGCGCCCAGCGCCCGCCCACCTGCGCCACGCGGGCGTAGTGGCCGGTGGCGATGCGTTCGGCGCCGAGCTCGCGGGCCGCGTCCAGGAAGTGCTTGAACTTCACTTCCCGGTTGCACAGCACGTCCGGGTTCGGGGTGCGGCCAGCGGCATATTCGGCCAGGAAGTGCGCGAACACGCCCTGCCAGTACTCGCTGGAGAAATCGCGGAAGTGGAACGGGATGCCCAGCAGGCCGCAGACGGCCACCGCGTCGCGGCGGTCGTCCTCGGCCCGGCAGTCGCCGCTGCCGTCATCGGCCCAGTTCTGCATGAACAGTCCGGCCACCGGCTCGCCCTGCTGGACCAGCCGCCAGGCCGCCACCGAAGAGTCCACGCCGCCGGACACGCCGACCATCACCCGGGGAGTGCTCATGCGGTTTCCTTCAGGAGCGACAGGGGATGGCGCTGGCCGCCCAGGTAGTCGGCCACCACCTCCCAGACCAGCGGGCTGCGCAGGCGTGCCGCGCTGGCCTGCAGCTCGGCCGGGGTCATCCACAGCGCGCGCAGGATGCCCGCGTCCAGCGACCGGGCCGGATCGTGCTCGACTGGCGTGGCGGCGAAGGCGAAGCGCAGGAAGGCCGTGCCGTCGGGCGCGGTCCACTGGTAAACCCCGATGAAGGCGCTCAGGCGCACCGTCCAGCCGGTTTCTTCCAGCGTCTCGCGCACCGCGGCCGCGGCCAGGCTTTCGCCCGGCTCCAGGTGGCCGGCCGGTTGGTTGAGCACGTCGCGGCCGTCGATCCGCTCTTCCACCAGCAACAGGCGCCCGTCACGCACCACAACGGTGGCGACGGTGACATGGGGCGTCCAGCGTGGGTCCTGCACGGCATTCACTTCAGTATTCGTCCGTCTCGGTCAGTTCGTTTTCCATGGCATCGGCGGTGCGCATGGCCGCATCGATGGCATCGCTCAGGGCGGCCGAGCTGGCATTGGCGTCCACCTTGACCACGAACATGGCCAGCTGGTCCTGCTTCACCCAGGCGCCCAGTTTGGCGTCCTGCGAGTCTTCCAGCAGGCGGTTGGCCACCGCGGCGGGGAACTGCTTGCCGGGGGAGTTGTAGCCGGGCGACCAGATCTCGCGGATCTTGTGGCTGCCGAACTCTTCCACCGACGAACGCACGAACACCAGCTGGGTGCGGTCATCGCCGGCATCGAAGACCAGCTTGTAGTCGCCGTCCTCGTCGATCTCGTAGGGGTAGTCCAGCTGCTTGAGCACACGGCCGACGGCCTTGTCGGGTTCGGCTGCGTGGGCGCCGAACATCGTGGCGGTCAGCAACAGCGCGGTGACGATCCTTTTCATGAAATCCCTGTGAAAGTGTGGGGTGGATGTGCAGATTGTGAAGGGCGACAGAGGCGGCGTCCAATCCCGCTATAATGCGGGGATGCCCCGCGAGCCCTCCCAAGAACCCCACCACGATCACGGCGTCATGCTGGAACCGGCCCGGCCGGAGGTGGCGCCGCCGCCGTTCTACCAGGTGATGCTGCTGAACGATGACTACACCCCGATGGATTTCGTGGTGACCGTCCTGCAGAGCTTCTTTGCCATGGACCTGGACAAGGCCACCCAGGTGATGCTCCACGTGCATACCCGCGGTCGCGGGGTGTGCGGGGTGTTCACCCGTGAGGTTGCCGAGTCCAAGGTCGCCCAGGTCAACGAATTCTCGCGCATGAACCAGCACCCGCTGCTGTGCACGATGGAGAAGACCGGCGGCTAGCCGCCGGCGCGTGCCAGCTGACCCAGGGCCAGGGCCGCCACCGCCAGGTCGACGTCGGCGTTGCTGCCATCCTCAAGGAACCACACCGCCGACAGTCCGGCGCTGGCCGCGATCCAGCGCAGCAGGCGCGTGCGCTCCAGTCCCGCCAGCGCGCTGACCTGGTCCACGCGGCGGTCAAAGGTGTCCGGGTGGACGGCCACGTGGATGCCCGGTCCGCACAGGTCCGGGTTGCAGAACAGCACGGTGTAGTCGAAGGCGCGGTCGCCGAGCAGCCGCTTGGGGTCGATGGCCAGCCAGCCGCGCGTGCCCCCGTCGACCACGTTGTCGTGGTGCAGGTCGCCATGCAGCGGGCGCACCTCGATCTGCGCGTCCAGCACTGCCGACGCCAGCGATCTGCACTGTTCCAGCAATGGCGACAGCGCCACGCCGGGTTGCAGCAGCGCCTGGAACCACTCCCGCAGCGTTACCAGCTCCTCCGGCAGCGCGCCGCGTGGGCGGTGCAGGCGTTCGGCGGTCGTGCACAATAGCGTGGTGGCCCGTGCATCCTGGCCGGCGATGGACATCGCCCGCAGTGAACCGCCCGGCTGGGCGCGCTCCAGCAGGACCGCCTCGTGGTCGTGGGCCAGCAGCCGCACCGCGCCATCGCCGTCCCACCAGCGCAGCAGGCGGTGGCCGTTGCGCTCCTCGGTCTCCGTGCTCACCTTCAACATGGCCGCGGAACCGTCGGGGAGGCGGACCGGCCACAGCCGGGCGTGCGGGGTGGTGATGACGTTGCCATCACGGACAAGCTGCCATTTCGTGAGCTGGAGTTCAGGCATCATGGAGTCACTGGGAAGGACCTTGGGGAATCCGGGTGGGATTGGACCGCTAACGCCGTCTGAACGCACCGATCCGCTAGGGTGATGGAAATTGCGCAGCTAGGCCGCATATTGTTCCCACCTGCCGCCGGAGTAGAACATGTTCAGTAAAGACCTCGAACACACCATCGGTCAGTGCTACAAGCGCGCCCGTGAGGCCCGGCATGAATTCATGACGGTGGAACACCTGCTGCTGGCACTGCTCGACAACCCGTCCGCCCAAGCCGTGTTGAAGGCATGCGGGGCCGACGCCGAGCGCCTGCGCCAGGAGCTGGAACAGGCCATCGAGGCCTCGGTCTCGCGCCTGGCCGAAGATGATGGCCGCGATACCCAGCCCACGTTGGGCTTCCAGCGCGTGCTGCAGCGGGCCGTGTACCACGTGCAGTCCTCGGGCAAGAAGGAGGTGACCGGCGCCAACGTGCTGGTGGCCATCTTCGGCGAGAAGGACTCCCACGCGGTGTATTACCTCAACCAGCAGGACGTGACCCGGCTGGATATCGTCAATTACCTGTCCCACGGCATCGCCAAGCTGGGCGAAGACGGCGAAGTGCCGCCGGCGGCCGACGGCGAAGGCCGCGCCGAGGGCGGCGAGGGCGAAGGCAAGGGCGATGCGCTGGCGGAGTTTGCCAGCAACCTCAACGAGGCCGCCCGCAATGGCCGGATCGACCCGCTGGTCGGTCGTCGCGACGAAATCGAGCGCACCATCCAGGTGCTGTGCCGCCGCCGCAAGAACAACCCGCTCTACGTGGGCGAAGCCGGCGTGGGCAAGACCGCCATCGCCGAAGGCCTGGCCAAGCGCATCGTCGAAGGCTCGGTGCCTGACGTGCTGGCCGATGCCATCATCTATTCGCTCGACCTGGGCGCACTGGTGGCCGGCACCAAGTACCGCGGCGACTTCGAAAAGCGCCTCAAGGGCGTGCTCACCGCACTGAAGAAGATGCCCAACGCGGTGCTGTTCATCGATGAGATCCACACCATCATCGGTGCCGGGTCGGCGTCGGGCGGCACCATGGACGCCTCCAACCTGATCAAGCCGGCCCTGGCGTCGGGCGAGCTGCGCTGCATCGGCTCGACCACCTTCCAGGAATACCGCGGCATCTTCGAGAAGGACCGCGCGCTGGCGCGGCGCTTCCAGAAGATCGACATCGTGGAGCCCACCGTGGGCGAAACCTACGAGATCCTGCAGGGCCTCAAGCCGCGTTACGAAGCGCACCACGGCGTGACTTACGCCGACGATGCGCTGCAGGCCGCGGTGGACCTGTCGGTCAAGCACATCGGTGACCGCCTGCTGCCGGACAAGGCGATCGACGTGATCGACGAAGCCGGCGCCCGCCAGCGCCTGTTGCCCGAGGGCGAGCGCAAGGAGCTGATCGACATCGAGGAAATCGAAACGATCGTGGCTAAGATGGCGCGTATCCCGGCCAAGCAGGTCAGCGCCACCGACAAGGACGTGCTGCAGCACCTGGAGCGCAACCTGAAGATGGTGATCTTCGGCCAGGATCCGGCCATCGAGACGCTGTCGTCGGCGATCAAGCTGGCCCGTTCCGGCCTGGCCAACCCGGAAAAGCCGATCGGCAACTTCCTGTTCGCCGGTCCCACCGGTGTGGGCAAGACCGAGGTGACCAAGCAGCTCGCGCTGCAGCTGGGCATCGAGCTGGTGCGCTTCGACATGAGCGAGTACATGGAGCCGCATTCGATCAGCCGCCTGATCGGTGCGCCCCCGGGCTATGTCGGCTTCGACCAGGGCGGCCTGCTCACCGAGAAGATCGTCAAGACCCCGCACTGCGTGCTGCTGCTGGACGAGGTGGAAAAAGCCCACCCGGACATCTTCAACATCCTGCTGCAGGTCATGGACCGTGGCGTGCTCACCGACACCAACGGGCGCGAAGCCAACTTCAAGAACGTGGTGCTGGTGATGACCACCAATGCCGGCGCGGCCCAGGCCTCGCGGCGTTCGATCGGCTTTACCCGCCAGGATCACGCCACCGACGCGATGGAAATCCTGCGCAAGAGCTTCACGCCGGAATTCCGCAACCGCCTCGATGCGGTGGTGCAGTTCCAGCCGCTGGGCTTCGAGCACATCCTGCGCGTGGTGGACAAGTTCCTGATCGAGCTGGAAATGCTGTTGCAGGAAAAGCACGTCAGCCTGTCGGCCACCCCGACCGCGCGCGACTGGCTGGCCCGCCATGGCTTCGACCCGCTGATGGGCGCCCGCCCGATGGCGCGTGTGATCCAGGACAAGGTCAAGCGTCCGCTCGCCGACGAACTGCTGTTCGGCAAGCTGGTCAACGGTGGCCGGGTGAGCATCGACGTGCGCGACGACGAGTTGTTCGTGGAAACGCAGGCCGAGCCGGAGCGCCTGTTGCCGGCAACGGTGTAGGTTACGACCGTGGGTCGTGACAGTTGACCGGTGCGTGATCGCGCCGGGCTGGTGCCTGCTGCGCTGACGCAGCAGGCATGCCATGAAAAGGCCCCGCAAGGGGCTTTTTCATGGGCGCCGATCCCAGTGCTCAGCGCCGTGCGCGCGCCCGCGCACCGAACTGCTGCGGCGTGATCGGCTCTACCTCGGTCACGGCGCACTTCTGCGTTTTGGTGCGCAGGCTGCTGGCGCCGCCGCTGCACAGCTGCCCGTCGCGCTCGGGGGTGACAAAGCGCAGGTCCGAGCTCTGTGCGGCGCTGGTGCAGCTGTCCTTGAAGCGCACGATGTAGTGCTGGTCGGCGTTGCGCAGCAGGATGTCGCGGTCGGCGCCGGCGCGCACGATCTGCTGGTCGGCCGACAGCGTGATGCAGGCGGTATCGGCAGCGGGCACCGGTTCGGCAGCCTGGGCCGCAGTGGCAAGGCAGGTGCAGGCCAGCAGGCTGAGCAGGGACAGGGTCTTCATGGCAGGGGCCGGGGGATGGCGATCCGGATTGGATCGACAACCAGAGTGCCGGGTGACGCGCCAGTGCGAATCTGCGGCAAGGCAGCCTTACCGATGTCAGGGTGCACAGGGTCAGGGTGCCGCTTGGCAGGGGTGGCCGCTTTCATCGCGGCCACGCAAAAAGGCCAGCTCCTGGCTGGCCTTCTGGCGGGGCTTCTGTTGGGAAGCCGCCCCGAACCGCTTACTTCATGCGGTACGTAATACGGCCCTTGGTCAGGTCGTAGGGCGTCATTTCGACCTTGACACGGTCGCCCGTCAGGATGCGGATGTAGTTCTTGCGCATGCGGCCGGAGATGTGGGCGATGATTTCATGCCCATTTTCCAGTCGTACGCGGAAAGTGGTGTTCGGCAGCGTCTCGCTGACGGTGCCTTCGAACTCGATGGAGTCGTCTTTCGACATGTAGTCCTGTGCAGTTCTGTAAACGGCCGAGCTGGCCTTAAGAGCGGGCATTTTACGCGGGTTCGCCCGTTCATGCAAAGTTTGCGTTAAGCGGCCCGGTTTACCGGCCATTCACCGCCTCGGCACACCCACCGCAACCCAGTCCATGGACCGGGTTGCGACGATGTCGGACGCTGCAACCCGATCCACGGACCGGTAGTGCCGGCCGCTGGCCGGCTCACCACAATGTCTGACGCGCCAGCCGACGCCGGCCGCTGGCCGGCTCACCACAATGTCTGACGCTGGCCGGCGCCTCACGATCCCGGCTAGGCCAGCGCCGCAGCGGCCATCTCACCAAACCGCTCCGTCCAGCTGCCGGCCGGCACGTCCTGGCGCACCTGCGCCCGAACCAGTGCCAGGAAGCGCTCACGCGGCCAGTGTTCGGCCCCCATGCTCAGCAGGTGATCGTTCTCCACCTGGGCATCGATCAGTGGCCAGCCCCACTGTGCCAAGCGATGGGCCAACGCCGCCAGCGCCACCTTGGAGCCGCCACTGGCAGCGCTGAACATGCTCTCCCCGAAGAACATCTGCCCGATCGCCACGCCGTAGATGCCGCCCACCAGCTGCTCGCCATCGAACACTTCCACCGAATGCGCGTGCCCCATCCGGTGCAGGGCCACATACGCGTCGCGCATCCCCTCGGTGATCCACGTGCCGTCCTGGCCCGGGCGAAAACTGCCCGCGCAGGCGCCGATCACCTCGGCAAAGCAGGTGTCGGCACGCACCACCCACGGGCTGGCGCGCAGGCTGCGGCGGAACCGCGACGACAGATGCACGCCGTCGGTGCGGAACACCATGCGCGGATCCGGCGACCACCACAGCAGCGGCTGCCCGTCGGAAAACCACGGAAAGACGCCGCCGGCATAGGCATTGAGCAGGCGCACCGGCGTCAGGTCACCGCCGACGGCCAGCAGCCCGTCCGGTTCGCGCAGCGCGGTTTCGGCAGGGGGGAAGGGGGCATCGGCGCGCGCATCCAGCGCCCAGGGCAGGCGGCGGGTCATACCGGGTCTTCGGATTTGAATGGACTGTGTCCGGCCAAGGTCTGCGCATAGCGCGCCACCTCGTCGCGCTCGTGCCCGCACCAGTCAGCCAGCGCTTCGGCAAAGGCGGGCTCGGCTACCCAGTGGCGGCTGCGCACCGTCTGCGGCAGGAAGCCACGCGCCAGCTTGTGCTCGCCCTGCGCACCAGGCTCGAAATGCGCCAGGCCTTCGCGCAGGCAGTACTCGATGCCCTGGTAGTAGCAGGTTTCAAAATGCAGGCCGGGCAGGGTGGCCCCGCCCCAGTAACGCCCATACAGCGTGGTGGTGCCGCGCAGGCATAGCGCGCCGGCCACGGGCGCGTCGTCGATCAGGGCCAAAAAAATCACCAGCTGGCGCGGCATCCGGGCGGCCAGGTGGCGCAGGAACGGCAGGGTCAGTGCCGGTGCGTTGCCGTACTCGGCAAAGGTCTGCAGGTAGAAGCCGTGCATTGCCAGCAGGTCGTCTTCGCTGGCTTCATCGCCATGCACGATCCGATAGGTCACACCGCTGCGTGCCAGCTTGGCGCGCTCCTGGCGGATGTTCTTGCGGTGCTTGTGGTTCATCGCCGCCAGGAAGTCGCCGAACTCGCGCCACTGGCCGGTGTTGTGCCACTGGAACTGGATGTCCTCGCGCAGCATCCAGCCCGGTCCGAACGCAGCCTCCTCTTCGGCCGGATGGAAGTTGATGTGCGCCGACGACCAGCCCATGCGCGCCACTTCGGTACGCAGCCGCTCGGCCAGCACGGCGCGGTCGGCATCCTCGCGCGCCAGCAGCCGCGGCCCGGTCACGGGCGAGTACGGCACCGCCCCCAGCCACTTCGGGAAGTAGTCCAGGCCGTGGCGCGCGTAGGCGTTGGCCCAGGCGTGGTCGAACACGAACTCGCCGTGCGAGTTGTCCTTCAGGTAGCCCGGGAGGGCGGCGACCAGCGTGTCGCCCTCCCATAGCGTGAAATGGCGCGGTCGCCAGCCCCATTCCGGGCGCAGACAGCCATGGTCTTCCAGGCCGGCCAGGAAGGCATGGCTGACGAACGGGTTGCTGCCGTCATGGAGGGCGTCCCAAGCGGTGGCGGGGACATCGGACAGACGATGCAGGAAGCGTGGATCGGGCATGTGGGGAGGATAGGGCAGAGCGGTGGGAAGCGGGTGCGTGATGGGGCGCCATGAAAAAGGCCGACGCTTCCGCGCCGGCCTTCTCCTTTGAAGCGGCTGGGGCCCGACTCAGCTGGCCATGCCCTTCGCGTCCAGGTAGCGCTCGGCGTCCAGCGCGGCCATGCAGCCGAAGCCGGCCGAGGTGATCGCCTGGCGGTAGTGCTGGTCGGCGACGTCGCCGGCGGCGAACACGCCTTCCACCGAGGTCTGGGTGGCATTGCCGCCCAGGCCCGAGCGGATGTCCAGATAGCCGTTGTTCATGGTCAGTTGACCCTCGAACAGGCTGGTGTTGGGGTGGTGGCCGATGGCCACGAAGAAGCCGTGGGCCTCGATGTCGCGGGTGCTGCCGTCCAGGGTCGACTTCACGCGCACGCCGGTGACACCGGCTTCGTTGCCCAGCACTTCGTCCACCTGGTGGTGCCACACGGTCTCGATCTTGCCCGCGGCAACCTTGGCGAACAGCTTGTCCTGCATGATCTTTTCCGCCTTGAGGGTGTCGCGACGGTGGACCAGGTAGACCTTGCGGGCGATGTTGGACAGGTACAGCGCCTCTTCCACGGCAGTGTTGCCGCCGCCGACCACGACCACGTCCTGGTCACGGTAGAAGAAGCCGTCGCAGGTGGCGCAGGCGGACACGCCGCGGCCCTTGAATTCCTCTTCAGTCGGAATGCCCAGGTACTTGGCGGTGGCGCCGGTGGCGATGATCAGCGCGTCGCAGGTGTACTCGGCGCTGTCGCCGATCAGCCGGAACGGCCGCTGGGCCAGGTCGGCGGTGTGGATGTGGTCGAAGATCACCTCGGTCTCGAAGCGCTCGGCGTGGGCCTGCATGCGCGCCATCAGGTCCGGACCCATCAGGCCATGTGCATCGCCCGGCCAGTTGTCCACTTCGGTGGTGGTCATCAGCTGGCCACCCTGCTGCAGGCCGGTGATGACCACCGGCTTGAGGTTGGCGCGGGCGGCGTAGACGGCGGCGGTCCAGCCGGCCGGGCCGGAGCCGAGGATGACGAGCTTCTGGTGGCGGGAGGGCGTGGAATTGCTCATGTAGACTCGCGTAAAGGTGATGGGGTGGGGCGCCGGCGGTGCATTGCGGGACGTCCGGGACAGGTCATAGAGTGGCGGCAGGGGCAGGGCGATTCAAGGTGAACGGTGGAACGGTGGAACCTGCAGGGCGTGTGGCGGGTCCCCGTGCCGGAGTTTTGACACGGGCCGGGCCTTGCGCGCGTGCCCACCCGTGGCCGAGACCTACCGGGGTGCCTGCCAGTCGTTTATTATCAAGCACTAACAGTGCATTCCCAAGGTGTGGTCTAAGGTGGCGAAGCAGCTCCCGGAACGGTCCAAGTCTCCCGACAGCAAACCGTCGCGCAAAGCGGCAGCCGCGCCTGCGCCTGCCGACAATCCGCGTCGCCAACGGCTGTGGCGCGACCTCGGCCTGATCGCGATCGCCCCGGCGCTGCTCTATCTGGTGGCCAGTCTGTTCACCTATTCGGCCGCCGATCCGGGCTGGTCGCATACCGGCAGCGTGGTGGCCCCGGTGCACAACATGGGCGGCCGCGTGGGCGCCTGGATCGCCGATGTGCTGCTGCAGCTGTTCGGCTACATCGCCTTCGTGCTGCCGATCGTGCTCGGCGCATTGGCCTGGATCGCGATGTTCGGCCTCAAGCGCGAGAGCAAGGGCGAGCATGACCTGGACCCGGCGCTGCGCCTGGTTGGCCTGGTCGGCTTCCTGATCGCCGGCACCGGCTTCCTGCACGTGCGGCTGTTCACCGGCGATGTGGCCCATGCCGGTGGCATTCTCGGGCGGCTGGTGGGCAACTCGCTCAGTGCCGGTTTCGGCGCGCTCGGCGCGAACCTGTTCGTGCTGGTGCTGCTGCTGGCCTCGATCACCCTGGCCACCGGCATCTCCTGGTTCGTGGTGATGGAGAAGATCGGACGCTGGGTGCTGGCGCTGCCGCCGCTGTTCAACAAGAAGAAAGAGCAGGCCACCGAGTGGCAGCAGACCCGCGCCATGCGCGAGGAGCGCCAGGAAGTGCGCAAGGTCGATGCCGAGGTGCGTGCCAAGCGCGAGCCGGTCAAGATCGAGCCGCGTCCCGAGCCGGTGCTGGAAAAGAGTGACCGTGCCAAGCGCGAGACCCAGATTCCCATGTTCCGCGGCGTCAACGGCGATGGCTCGGACCTGCCGCCGCTGGCGCTGCTGGACGATCCCAAGCCGCAGCCCAAGGGCTACGACGAGGACACCCTGGAAACCCTGTCGCGGCAGATCGAGTTCAAGCTCAAGGACTTCCGCATCGAGGCACAGGTGGTGGGCGCGTACCCGGGCCCGGTGATCACCCGCTTCGAGATCGAACCGGCACCGGGCATCAAGGTCAGCCAGATCAGCTCGCTGGACAAGGACATCGCGCGCGGGCTGTCGGTCAAGTCGGTGCGCGTGGTCGATGTGATTCCGGGCAAGTCAGTGGTCGGCCTGGAAATCCCCAACGTCACCCGCGAGATGATCTACCTGTCCGAACTGCTGCGCTCCAAGGAGTACGACAAGTCGGCCAGCCCGCTGACCCTGGCGCTGGGCAAGGACATCGCCGGGCGCCCGACCGTGGCTGATCTGGCGCGCATGCCGCACCTGCTGGTGGCCGGTACCACCGGTTCGGGCAAGTCGGTGGCGGTCAACGCCATGGTGCTGAGCCTGCTCTACAAGGCCTCGCCGAAAGACCTGCGGATGCTGATGATCGACCCGAAGATGCTCGAACTGAGCGTCTACCAGGGCATCCCGCACCTGTTGGCACCGGTGGTGACCGACATGAAGGAAGCCGCCAACGGCCTGCGCTGGTGCGTGGCCGAAATGGAGCGGCGCTACAAGTTGATGAGCGCGGTGGGCGTGCGCAACCTGGCCGGCTTCAACAAGAAGGTCAAGGATGCCGAGGATGCCGGGCAGCCGATGATGGACCCGCTATTCAAGCCGAACCCGGAACTGGGCGAAGCCCCGCGCCCGCTGGAAACGCTGCCGTTCATCGTGATCTTCATCGACGAATTCGCCGACATGATGATGATCGTCGGCAAGAAGGTCGAAGAGCTGATCGCACGCCTGGCGCAGAAGGCGCGTGCAGCCGGCATCCACCTGATCCTGGCCACCCAGCGCCCGTCGGTGGACGTGATCACCGGTCTGATCAAGGCCAACATTCCCACCCGCATCGGCTTCCAGGTCAGCTCCAAGATCGATTCGCGCACCATCCTGGACCAGTCCGGCGCCGAAACGCTGCTGGGCCACGGCGACATGCTGTACCTGCCGCCCGGCACCGCGCTGCCGGATCGTGTGCACGGCGCGTTCGTGTCCGACGAGGAAGTGCATCGCGTGGTCGAGCACCTCAAGGCCAGCGGCCCGGCCGACTACATCAGCGGCGTCCTGGACGAAGTGCAGATGATGGGCGACGGCGTGGTGGTGGGCGCCGGTGGCCTGCCCGAAGCCAGCAGCAGTGCCGGCGACGAGTCCGACCCGCTGTACGACGAAGCGCTGCGCATCGTCACCGAGACCCGTCGCGCCTCGATCTCCGGCGTGCAGCGCCGGCTCAAGATCGGCTACAACCGCGCCGCGCGCCTCATCGAAGCGATGGAAATGGCCGGCGTGGTCAGTCCGCCCGAACACAATGGCGACCGCAGCGTGCTGGCGCCGCCGCCACCCAAGTAACGCCGGGCTCTGCCCGGCCGGTCCACCGGGGCGCTACCCGGCGGGTCATCACCCGGCGACACCCGGCACTCTTCGCCGGGCACCTGTCACCGGCACCCCTCCCAAGGAAGCGCAATGAAGCGGATGGTCTGGTTGATGGTGGGCGGGCTGGCGCTGACGGCGGCCACCGCGCATGCCGATGTGACGCCGGCAGTGCCGGCCGCGTCTCCGGCGGCAGCCGCGCCAGGGGAGCAGGGCACCGACGCGCAGGCCAGCAACAACTTCAGTTTCGTGCGCTATCGCGCCGACTATGCCGTGCGCCCCGATGCGGGCAACGTGCAGACCGAAGAGTACGAGATCCTGCTCAAGACCAAGGCGGCCGTCGAGCAGTTCAGCCAGGTGCGCCTGAGCTACAGCGAGAAGATGGAGACGCTGGACGTGCTGGCGGCGTATACGTTGACCGCCGATGGCCAGCGCCGCGACGTGCCAGCCGATCGCATCTACACCCAGGAAAGCTACTCCAGCGCGGCCGCGGCCATGTATGCCGACCGCAAGGTGCGGGTGGTGGTGTTTCCCAACCTGGCCCCCGGCACGCGGGTGGTGTACCAGACCCGGCGCACGCAGAACACGCCCTATTTCCCCGGCTATTTCGGCCTGTGGGAAACCTTCAGCGTGTTCACCCAGTACGACGATGCCCGGGTGACGCTGTCGGCGCCGGCCAGCATGCCGATGCTGGTGCAGCAGCGCGGCGTGCAGGGCAGTGACACCCCCACGATCCGTGACGGGCAGGCGCACTGGGAATGGCAGTACCAGCGGCGCACGCCGATGCAGGCCCAGAACTGGTCGGCAGCCGCCTGGGAGTTCAGCCCGACCATCATGGCCAGCACCTACCGCGACTGGGCCCAGGTGGCCCGCGCCTACCAGCTCAAGGGCGGCGAGGCGGCGAAAGTGACGCCCGGCATCCAGGCGCTGGCGGACCAGGTCACCGCCGGTATCGACGACCGCCGCGAGCAGGCCGCCGCACTGTATCGGTGGGTGTCCCAGAACATCCGCTACGTGGCGGTGTACCTGGGCAACGGCGGGTTGGAGCCGAACCCGGCGCAGAGCATCCTCGACAACCACTACGGCGACTGCAAGGACCACGTGGTGATCCTGGAAGCGCTGCTGGCGGCGCGCGGCATCCAGAGTACGCCGGTGCTGATCGGCGCCGGCGGCGGGCCGACCCTGCCGGCGATTCCGCTGCTGGGGCGCTTCAATCACGCCATTACCTACATCCCCGAGTTCGACCTGTACCTGGATTCCACCAGCGCCTACGCGCGCTTTGGCCAGTTGCCCGACGGCGACCTGGGCGCGCCGGTACTGCTGACCCGCCAGGCAACCGTGGCGCGTACGCCGGAAAACGATGCGTCGCGCAACGGCAACGGGCTGGAGGTGGGCTTCCGCTTCGATGCGGCCGGCAACCTGAGCGGGCAGACGGTGCAGCAGCCCAGCGAAATCAGCGAGATCGGCATGCGCGGCTCCTTCGCCCGGCTCAACGCGCAGAACCGCGCCCGGGTGGAGGAGTCGATCATGGCCTCGTCCGGGTTCGACGGCAGTGGCACGTTGACCCTGCTCGGTGATCCGCAGGACCTCACCCGGCCGTTCAACTACCGGTACGACTTCCATGCCAGCGACTACGTGGACTTCGGTGCGGTGGGCGGCATGCCGCTGCCGGATGCGCCCGGGGGCGAGTCGTTCCGTGACATCTACACCACCACCTCGGCACCGACCAACGACACCCCGTTCTACTGCACCGACAGCCTGCGCGAGGAAACCTACCGGCTGCAGTTCCCGGCCGGCGTGCCGATCGTGGCGATCCCGCGCGGCCAGCAGTTCCGCAACGCCGCCGGTGAGTACCGGCTGGACTGGACCCGCGACGGCCAGGTCATCACCGCCCGCCATCGCCTGCACCAGCGCGCGGTGCGCGGGCCGCAGGCGCTGTGCGAGGCGCGGGATTACCCGGCCTTCCGCGCGCTCTATCAGCAGGTCCGGCGCGGGTTCCGTGGCCAGGTGGTGTACGGCGACCTGAAGACCGTGCAGGTCAGCCCCTGACCATGTGTCGCCGGTAGGCGGGGCGCGACGGCGCGGCGCATACTATCCCTGATCGCCCATTCAGGTTTGGCTGGGCACACTTCACTTCATCCTTCCCATCTGTTCGGATACCGCGCATGCACACCACTTTCCGTCGCTACCTGGTTGCCGCCACCCTGGTCATGGCCAGCGTGGGCTCAGCGTCTGCCTGGGCCGGCGCCCGTGATGAGCTCAACCGCTTCACCCAGGGGCTGAAGGGCCTGGATGGGCAGTTCAGCCAGCAGGTGTTCGACAGCAAGGGCAAGGTCAAGGAAAACACCAGCGGCCGCGTCGCGCTGTCGGCGCCGCGCCTGTTCCGCTGGGAATACATCAAGCCGCACGAGCAGCTGATCGTGGCCGATGGCAAGAAGGTCTGGGTGTATGAAAAGGACCTGGAGCAGGCCACGGTCCGTGCGCAGGGCGCCGAGGAGCAGAACAGCCCGCTCACCGCGCTGATCAACCCGGCATTGCTGGACAAGCAGTACGACGTCAGTGAGGAAGCGGCCGCTCGTGACGGTCTGCAGTGGCTGGCCCTGAGCCCCAAGCGCGAGACCGATACCGCCTTCCAGTACGCCGCGCTGGGCTTCAATGCGCAGGGCCTGGCCCGGATGGAAGTGGTGGATGCGGTGGGTCAGCGCACGGTGATCACCTTCACCGGCTGGAAGCGCAACCCGTCCTTCGCCGCGGGCACCTTCAGCTTTGCGCCGCCCAAGGGCACCGACGTCATCGGCGAGTAGAGCCGGGCTCTGCCCGGCTGCGGCCACGGCCGCGTCCATCCGCGCGATTGCATCCCGTAGCTCTGGGCTCTGCCCGGCTGCGGCCACGCCGCACGATCAACGGCAGCCGGGCAGAGCCCGGCGCTACGGGCTGCCACGCCCATCCGCGCGATCAACGGCGGCCGGGCAGAGCCCGGCGCTACGGGCTGCCTCCGTCGTTGGCGCGGCGGCCAGTCGCACGTCGGGCCACGGTAGAATAGGTGCGTGGCCAGAAATCGAACGACATTCAATGGGCCCGATCTACTGACCGTGGATCGGGACAACATGCGTCCGCTCGCCGAGCGGATGCGCCCGCAGACGCTGGACGAGATGGTGGGGCAGAAGCGCCTGCTCGCGCCGGGCAGTGCATTGCGCCGCGCGGTCGAATCCGGGCATGTGCACTCGATGATCCTGTGGGGGCCGCCGGGCTGCGGCAAGACCACCCTGGCGCTGCTGCTGGCGCATTACGCCGATGCCGAGTTCCGCGCCATCTCGGCGGTGCTGTCCGGGCTGCCCGAGGTGCGTCAGGTGCTGGCCGAAGCAGCGCAGCGGTTCGCCGAGGGGCGCCGCACGGTGCTGTTCGTGGACGAGGTGCACCGCTTCAACAAGGCCCAGCAGGATGCGTTCCTGCCGCACATCGAGCGCGGCACCATCGTGTTCGTCGGCGCCACCACCGAAAACCCGTCTTTCGAGCTGAACTCCGCGCTGCTGTCGCGTTGCCGCGTGCATGTGCTGGAAGCGGTGTCGCCGGCCGATATCGTGGAGGCGCTGGAACGCGCGCTGGGCGATACCGAGCGTGGGCTGGCGGCCGATCCGGTGCAGGTGGCGGCCGAGTCGCTGCTGGAAATCGCCACGGCCGCCGACGGCGACGTGCGCCGCGCACTGACCCTGCTCGAAATCGCCGCGGAACTGGCCGGTGGCGACGGCGGCAGTATCACGCCGGAAATGTTGCAGCAGGTGCTGGCCGACCGCACGCGGCGGTTCGACAAGGGCGGCGAACAGTTCTACGACCAGATTTCGGCGCTGCACAAATCCGTGCGCAGCTCCAACCCCGACGCCGCGCTGTACTGGCTGACGCGCATGTTGGACGGTGGCTGCGACCCGTCCTACCTGGCCAGGCGCCTGACCCGCATGGCGATCGAGGATATCGGCCTGGCCGACCCGCGCGCGCAGTCGATGGCGTTGGAAGCCTGGGACATCTACGAGCGGCTGGGCAGTCCGGAGGGTGAACTGGCCTTCGCCCAGCTGGTGCTGTACCTGGCCAGCACCGCCAAGTCCAATGCCGGCTATGCCGCCTTCAACCAGGCCAAGGCCGACGTCCGCCAAAGCGGCACCGAAGAAGTGCCCCTGCATCTGCGCAATGCGCCGACCAAGCTGATGAAGAATCTGGGTTATGGCGCGGAGTACCAGTACGACCACGATGTGGAGGGCGGCATTGCACTGGATCAGACCGGCTTCCCGGATGCACTGGGCGAGCGCGTGTACTACCAACCGGTGGCGCGCGGGCTGGAAATCAAGCTGAAGGAGAAGCTGGACCGGCTGCGTGCCGCGCGCGAACAGGCGCGCGCCGACAAGAGTGGGAAGTGATGGACGGTCTTACCCTCTGGTGGCAGCAGTTGGGGCTGGTGATGGCCGGCGGCGCGCTGGGCGCAGCGCTGCGCTTCATGATCGGCGACGCGATGCTGCGTCAGTTCGGCAGCGGGTTCCCGTGGGGAACCTTGACCGCCAACCTGGTGGGCGCCTTTGCCGCCGGGTACCTGATGATGTGGCTGCAGAGCCGCGGCAGCCAGGCGGCGTACTGGCGCGCGTTCCTGATCGTGGGCCTGTTGGGCGGGCTGACCACGTTCTCGGCCCTGATGATGGAAACGCTGGTGTTCGCCCGTGCCGGTCGCGGCGCGATGGTGCCGCTGTATCTGGGCGTCACCCTGGTCGGCGGAATGCTGCTGGTGTGGCTGGGCGCGCGCCTTGCCGAAGCGGCGCGCTGAAGGCAAAACGCAGAAAACCGCGCAAAAGGCTGGATTAAAGTGATGTCTCACGATATCGTGCGCGCCCCCGTTTGCATCTTCGTCCGTCATGCGCGATGAACAAGACCCCGGCACCCTGGAGCTGATGCTGCCGCGCAAGCGCGGCCGTCCGCCCACGTTCGGCTATGCGATGACCGATGCACAACGCGCGGCACGCTACCGTGCGCGTCGCGCCGGCCAGGCCGATCACGCCGATGTGCGCAGCTGCAGCGACATGGTGCTGCTGGACAAGATCCGCGCGGCGATCAGCAGCAAGGACCCGGAGTTGACCGGGTTCCTGGTGCATGTGCTGTGGCAGCGTTACCCCTTGCAGCTCAAGTAAGGCGCTCACGCGCCAGTACGCTCGCGTGCGTGCGCAGGTGAGCCAGCAGCCGGTCCGCTTCGTCCCAGTCGGCGGGCGCATCCAACGGCAGTTCGTGCAGGTCTGCGGCGGTATCGGCCAGCGCCTCGCGCCCCAGCATGCGCAACACCCCGGCCAGCCGATGTGCATGCCGGCGCAGTGCAGTGCCCTGTTGCTGGTCGCGCGCCTGCTCAAGCGCCGCCAGCTCCTCCTGCAGGGAGTGCATATACGGCGCCCACATCGGGTCGTCGTTGTCCACGGCCTGGCTGCCGCCTGACGCCGGCGCCACCTCCACATCCAGTACTGCCAGCAGCTGCGCGGGGTCCAGTGGCTTGTACAACACCGCGTCCATGCCACTGGCACGGCAACGCTGCACATGCGCCGGCGAGCTGGACCCGGAGAACGCCAACAGGCGTGCCGGCGGGCCGGGCTGCAACGCCTCGTTGGCGCGCAGCCGCGTGGCCAGCTGGTAGCCACTCATATCCTTCAGGTCGCAGTCGATCAGTACCACCGTGCTGGGCGCGGCCTGCTGCATGCGCAGGGCGCTGGCACCGTCGGCGCAGGCCTGTACCGTGGCACCGAGCGCGCGCAGCTGCCGGGCAACGAAGGTGCGGGTCAGCAGGTGGTCTTCGACCAGCAGCAGGGTGCGGCCGGCCAGTGGGGCGGGGGGTGCGTCCGGCAACGGGGGTGGCATGCAGGTGGGCAGCCAGACGTCGAATCGACTGCCGTGGCCGGGCGTGCTGTGCAGTGCGATCCGACCCTGCAGGGCCGCCACCAGATCCCGGCAGATCGACAGGCCCAGCCCGGTGCCGCTCGCGTCGGCGGCGTTGTCCGCATGGCCCTGCGCAAAGGGCTTGAATACGTTGGCCTGGCGTTCGGCAGGAATGCCGATGCCGGTGTCGCTGATGGTCAGCTGCAGTTCGGTGCCATTGGCCCGTTGCTGCACCGACAGGTCCACGTCGATGCTGCCCTCTGTGGTGAATTTCAGTGCATTGCCCAGCAGGTTGTTCACAATCTGGCGGAGGGCGGCGGCGTCGATCCAGAGCGGCGGCAAGGGGTCCGGGCGCAGCTGCAGGTGCAGTTGCAAGCCCTTGGCGTGGGCGCTCGGGTACACCGCGGCGATGCAGTCGCTGGCCAGCTGCTGCACGTCGTGCCAGTCCGGTGCGGGCTGGAACTGACCGGCGGCCATCCGCGAATAGTCCAGCGCATGGCCCAGCAGGTGGCGCAGGCCTGTGCCGGCGGCACGCGCGGCGTTGACCAGCTGGCGTTGGCCCGGGTCCAGGCCGGATTGACTCAGCAGGTCCACCGACGCCACCAGTGCCTGCGCGGCGTTGCGCACCTCGTGGCTCATCACGCCGATGAAGCGCGCCTGCCGGCGCTCGTTGCGCTGCGCGGACTGCTGGGTGCGCAGCAGCCAGAAAGCGGAGGCCAGCAGCAACGACAGCAGGGCGCCGGCAGTGAGGGCCTGCCACTGGTAGTGCCGGATCAGGGTGCCCAGCGGTGGAATGCTGAGGTAGGTGGTGCGGGCCAGGCGTTGCAAGACCTGGGCGTGTTGCTGCGGGGTGATCGCCTGCATCGCCGCATCGATCTCATCGATCATCGCGTTATCGGTGCGGCGCGCCACCAGGTGGATCGAGGCGGGCAGGTCGTCCGGGGCGCTGTGCAGCAGCAGCGTGTCGAACTCGCGGCGCACCAGCGGTCGCATCAGTACGTCCAGCCCGAGCGCGGCGTCGGTGACGCCGGTTTCCACCGCCGAGAGTGCATCGGGCAGGTCGGCCACCGCGATCACCTGCAGTTGCGGGTAGTGCCGGCTTAGCCAGCTGCCGTAGCGGCTGCCGCGGACCACGGCGATGCGATGCGCTGCGCCGTCGTCCAGCACCACTTGCGCCCGTTTGGCGTGCCGGCTGGCCAGCAATGCCTCGCCGCGGTAATAGGCTGGCGAGGCGGCCAGCGCGCAGGGCGGCTGCTCGGGCAGGCCGACCATCAGCATCAGGTCGGCGCGGTGGTCGCACAACGCCTGCACGGCCGCCCGGCTGGAGGGCTCCATGTGCTCGTTGAAGTGCAGCCCGGTCTGTTCCGTGACCAGCGCGGCGTAGCCGTGCGCCAGGCTGGCGTGGCGAGCGGGCATCGCCTCGCGCGCCAGCGTGCGGTACTGGCCTGGATCCAGCGCCACCCGCACCGTGCGTGGTGCGGCGGCGCCGTTGGCGTTCGCGTTCGCGGGCAGAGGCGCCGCCAGCAGCGCGATCACCAGCAGGCAGTGCCACGGCCCGGTCACAGCGGCGCCAGTTGCGGGCGCAGGGTGAACAGGTCGCGATCACTGCGCAGGCCCAGCTTGCGGAACGCGGCGTGCTTCTGGGTGCTGATGGTCTTGATGCTGCGATGGCGGTGCAGGGCGATCTCGCTCACGGTCAAGCCGGACAGGCACAAGCGCAGTACATCGCGTTCGCTGCGTGACAGGGTGGCATCGGGAAGTGCCGGGCCGAATTCGGCCGGCACCCTGCAGTGGCCCTTGGCCACCTGGGCAACCGCATCGGACAGGGCGTCCAGGCGCTCGGTCTTGGTCACCATGCCGGCCGCGCCGACGCGCAGCACCGCCGACAACAGCACGCGGCTGGCGTGGGCGGTGAACAGCAGCAGGCGGACCGCCGGAAAGCGGTCGCGCAGCAGTGTCAGCAGGTCGTTGCCGGCCAGGTCGTGGCCGGCCAGCGTGTAGTCGACCACCGCCACGTCCACCGGCGTTCGCGCCAGTGTGGCGATCAGGTCGTCACTGTGCGCGTGGCTGCCGACCACGTCGAAACGGGGGTCGGAGGAAAGGTGGACGAAGCTGCCGTGCCGGACAACATCGTGGTCGTCGAGCAGGGCGATCTTCAGGGTGCAGGGGGTGGCCTGTCCGCTCATGGGATCTGTTTGCTGTTGGACAAAGGAAAGCACGCGAGGGAGAGTGTTTCGGAATTCTCCCCGCTTGGTTGTGCGGCAATGCCCCTTCTGGGCGCATTTGCGACGATTCCTATGCCCAGTTCGCGAGCGCCGTCACTATCCGGGCCGTTCGCTCCCGGCGCGGGCATGTGCACGACATGCCGCCTGCATTGCTCAGCGACGCTCGCGATCAATCAGTCGCGCGAAGCGGGCGGCCAGCTCGGCCACCAACGGGTCGGCGCTGGGCCGATGCAGCAGGGCGATTTCCATGCTCTCAATCGGCGGCAGGCCATGACGCCGGGTGAGTACGCGATGGTCGCCGGTGGTCGCGCGCGCGGGCAGCAGGCTGATGCCCATGCCATCGGCCACCGCACCCTGGATGCCACTGAGGCTGGAACTGGTGAAGCTGATGCGCCAGCGGCGGCCCATGGCCTCGACGGCGGCGATCAGATCGTCGCGGTACAGCCCGAGCGGCGGAAAGGTCACCAGCGGGATCGGGTCCAGGTCGATGCAGGGGCTGCGGGCGCTGTCGATCCAGCGCATCGGCTCGGGCCAGCAGGCCACGGCCTGCCGGCTGTTACGGCGTTGCTTGATGAGCACCAGGTCCAGTTCGCCATGGTCGTAGCCGCTGGCCAGGTCGCGGCTCAAGCCACTGGTGACCTCCAGCTTCACCTGCGGGTGGCGGCGGTTGAAGCTGGCCAGCAGGCGCGTGGTGCGTGCATTGACGAAATCCTCCGGTACGCCAAGGCGCACGGTGATCGCCACGGTTGCCCCCGCCAGCGCCTCCAGCATCTGCTCGTTGAGGGCCAGCATCTGCCGCGCGATGCCGAGCAGGGTCTGTCCGGCATCGGTGGGGTGTACTTCACGGTTGCCGCGAACCAGCAGCGGATGCCCGGCCATGTCCTCCAGGCGGCGGATCTTCTGGCTGATCGTGGACTGGGTGGAATGCAGGCGCGCGGCCGCCGTGGTGAAGCTGCCGCAGTCGGCGACGGTAACGATGGCGCGCAGAAGGTCCAGATCGAACAGGCTGCGATGGGGTCTTGCGGGGGAAGCCACGGTGCCATCCACATCTGGCAGGGGCTGGAGTTCTAGCATGCCGCGGTGGGGGCGGCAAACCCGGCGCTGCTCAGTGGCCCGTGCGTGCCAGGCTGCGCGCCACCCGTTGCCCGGCGTCGCGCAGTTTGTGCTGCAGTTCCGGTGGACCCAGCACCTCGAACTCCAGGTCCAGCGCCATCAACCAGTACACGATGGCGCCCACCGGGTTGGCGCTACAGCGCAGCAGGCAACGCTGGGCGTCGAGCTGTTCCAGTTGTCCGGCCGCCTCGGGGATCTGTCGGCGCATGGCCGCCAACGGTGCGTGCAGGATGATCCGCGCCGGCTCACTGGTTTGGGCAAGCGACAGCGACTGGGTCACCCAGGTGCGCAGGTCGCCATCGCCCGGCCCCGCGCGCGGGCTGAAGTGCTCGCCGACCACCGGGGCGGCGGTGATGCGGTCGATGCGGAAGGTGCGCCAGTCCTGGCGGGTGGTGCACCAGGCCACCAGATACCAACGGCGCTCGGTATGCACCACGCCCTGCGGTTCCACGCGGCGCTGGCTGGGCTGGTCATTGCGGTCGGCGTAGGCCAGGTGCAGTTGCAGCTGGTCGCGGCAGGCACCGGCCAGCACGGCCAGCAGCCCGGCATCCACCACCGGGCCGGACGGTCCCAGCGGCAGGATCGCCGAGCCCAGCGCGTCCAGCCGTCGGCGCAGGCGCGGTGGCATGACCTGTTCGAGCTTGACCAGGGCGGTGATCGCGGTCTGCTCGATGCCGCTGACCGTGCCGGTCACCGCGGTGCGCAGGGCCACGGCAGTGGCCAGGGCTTCGTCGTCGTCCAGCAGCAGCGGGGGCAGGGCGCGCCCGGCCCGGAACGCGTACCCGCCGGCCACGCCGCTGCTGGCCTGGATCGGGTAGCCCAGCTGGCGCAGGCGGTCGATATCGCGGCGCAGCGTGCGCGGATGCACGCCGGTGCGCTCGGCCAGCGCAGTACCCGCCCAGTGTGGCCGCGATTGCAGCAGGGACAGCAGGCTGAGCAGGCGGGTCGAGGCGGTGAGCATGGCGGCAGTGTGCGCGACGGTCGCGGACAGAAGATGTCCGCAATGGTGGCTAGCCTGTGGGTGTGGTGCAAGGCCCCTGCGGCTGCACCGTCCCGCCCAGTCCAACTACACGGAGTTCCGCATGTCCCTCGTCTTCTATTGGCACCCCATGTCCAGTGCCACCCCTGTCGCCTGCGCCCTGGCCGAACTGGCCGTGCCCCACGAACGCGTCCGCATCGATATCCGCACCGGCGAACAGCGCACGGCCGAGTACCTGGCCATCAACCCCAATGGCAAGGTGCCGTGCCTGGTGGTTGATGGCACGCCGTTGTTCGAAGGCCTGGCCATTCTGCAGTGGCTGGGCGCGCAGCATGGCGTGGCGCAGGGGCTGTGGCCGCAGGACGGCACGCCCGAACGCCTGGAGGCGCTGTCGTGGACCACCTGGGCCTACGTGACCTATGCCGCGCTGTTGAACCGGCTGTGGCTGGCCACCCGCGACGAGGCGTTGCGCAGCCATGAGCACGCCGCTGCGGCACTGGCCGGGGTCAACGAGCTGCTGGATCTGTTGGAGGCGCGGCTGGCAGGGCGCGAATGGATGCTGGGCGAGACGTACTCGCTGGTCGATCTGGTGGTGGGGTCGGTGGTGGGCTACGGCGTTTACTTCGGTGCCGACGTCGAGGCGCATCCGCAGGTCAAGCAGTGGTTGGGACAGCTGCAGGCCCGTCCGGCGATGCAGGGCGAAGTCTAAGGTTGCCGGCACTGCCCGGCGCGCACGCTGCCGGGCAGTGCATTCGATTGCTGCATGTCGGGCATGCCGAGATTTAACTGGTGCATGCCCGCGCCAGCGCCGTATGGTGGGCCGGTCTTCCCTGATCGTGCTCCGTCCATGAAACCTTCGCTGTGTGCCGTGCTTCCGACCCTGTTGATGCTGGCCGCGCCGGCGTTCTCCGCCGAGCAGGCCGATCTGATCATCCGCCAGGCCACGGTGGTCGATGTGGAGCACGCCCGCACCCAGGCCAACCAGAGCGTGGTGGTGCGCGGCGCCGATATCGTCGCCGTCGGCGAGGACAAGGCGATCGCACGGCAGTGGCGCGCGCCGCGCCAGGTGGAGGCCAAGGGCCGGTATCTGATTCCCGGGCTGTGGGACATGCACGTGCATTTCGGTGGCGGTCCGGAACTGATCGAAGAGAACAAGGCGCTGCTGCCGCTGTACATCGCCCATGGCATCACCACCATCCGGGACGCCTCCGGCGACTTGCCAACGCAGGTGCTGCAATGGCGGGGGCAGATCCGTGACGGCAGCCTGATGGGGCCGCAGCTGTTTACCTCCGGCGCCAAGATCGAAGGGGTGAAGCCGGTCTGGAAGGGCACCATCGAGGTCGGCAACCAGGCCGATCTGGATGCGGCCTTCGTGCGGCTGAAGCAGGACAAGGTCGATTTCGTCAAAATCACCGACAGCACGCTGACCCCGGACCTGTTCCTGGCGGCGGTGCGTGGCGCGCGTGCCAACGGGCTGCGTGCCTCGGGCCACATTCCAATGGCGTTGACGGTGCAGCAGGCGGTGGACGCTGGTATCAGCTCCATCGAACACCTGGACTATGCGTACAAGGCCGGGGTCAGGAACGAAGCGGAGATTGCAGCGGCCTTC
This sequence comes from Stenotrophomonas sp. 2619, assembly GCF_040548725.1. NCBI lineage: Bacteria > Pseudomonadati > Pseudomonadota > Gammaproteobacteria > Lysobacterales > Lysobacteraceae > Stenotrophomonas > Stenotrophomonas sp. 2619. The sequence continues at coordinate 173,645 of NZ_JBEPSF010000003.1, forward strand.
GCGGACAAGCGCATCGATCGTGCCGAAGCCAACCGGCAGCTGGACGCCGGCTTCGACCCGGCCACGGCGATGGCGGCCTACCGCGGTTTCGCGGCCAAGGGCGTGTACGTCACGCCCACGCTCAACGGCGGGCGCATCCTGGATTTCCTCGACCAGGATGACCATGCCAACGATCCGTACCTGGCCTACATCGGTCCCAAGCTGCAGGCGACCTATGCCTGGCGCGTCGAGCGTGCGGCCAAGGCGACGCCGGCGCAGATCGAGGCGCGCCATCGCGAGTATCACCAGGTGGCCGCGGTGCTGCCGATGCTGCAGCAGGCCGGCGTCACGATCATGGCCGGCACCGATGCCGGCTTCCTCAATTCGTTCAACTATCCCGGCATTGGCCTGCACGACGAACTGCGCCTGTTCGTGACCGAAGGGTTGACCCCCGCGCAGGCATTGTCGGCGGCAACGCGGGCAGGGCCGTCGTGGTTCGGGCTGCTGGATCGCTACGGCGGCATCGCGGCGGGCAAGGCGGCCGACATGGTGCTGTTGGACGCCAACCCGCTGCAGGACATCAACGCCACCCGCCGCATCGACACCGTGCTGCTGCGTGGCCAGGTGTACGACCGCAAGGCACTGGATGCGATGCTGGAACAGACCCGGGCCAAAGTAGCGGCGTGGCACGCGGCAGCGAAGTGAGTGCGTCGCCCCGGCAGTGACTGGCCGGGGCGGCCTGACCCTGCTGCGCGCCGTCCATCACCGCGCCGCGATGGCGCGGCCGAGGGCCGTGCTGGCCTCCAGGTGCGCGTCCGGCGCGGTGGTGTCCACCTCCAGCAATAGCGTGGACGACACCGCCGGCGCGCCGCAGTAGTCGAAGATGCCGGTGTCGATCTGGGTCTTCATGGCGGTCTCGTAACCGCGTTTGGTCCAGGTGCGCTGGTCCGCGCCGCCCAGGCCGACCAGATGCACCTGCAGGCGCGACAGCTTCTTCTCCACACGACCGCTGCTGTCGTCGTAGGCCCAGCCGTTGGAAAAGACCCGGTCGATCCAGCCCTTGAGCTGTGCGGGCATCGCCCACCAGTACACCGGGAACACCAGCACCAGCGTGTCGGCGCGGTCCAGGCGTGCCTGCTCGGCCAGCACGTCGTCCGGGAACGGCTGCCGCCGCTGGTGGCCGTCCAGGTCGGCCTGGGTGAAGCGCGGGTCGAAGCCTTCGCTGGCCAGGTCGGCCATCTCGACAGTGGCGGCGGTGTTGGCGCTGGTGATCACGTCGCGGATCCGCGCGGCCACGGTATGGGTAAGGGACAGTGGATTCGGGTGGGAGGTGACGATCAACGTGTGCATGGGGAGATCCGGGCGGCGGGGGAGGGTGTATACTTTTGGTAAGTTACGGACTGTAAGTTACGATTGGTATATAGCCATGTCAAGCCACCTGCCTGAAGCTGTGGATGCCGCGCCCCGTCGCCGGCTGAGTCGCGCCGACCGTCAGCAGCAACTGATGACCGAAGCCTGGCGGCTGGTGCGCGAGGAGGGCGCCGACGCCCTGACGCTGGGGCGGCTGGCCGAGCGCGCCGGCGTGACCAAGCCGGTGGTGTATGACCATTTCGGCACCCGCGCCGGCTTGCTGGCCGCCCTGTACCGCGATTTCGACCAGCGCCAGGACCTGGTGTTGCAGGCGGCACTTGCTGCTGCCGGCCCGACGCTGCAGGAAAAAGCCGACGTGATCGCACAGGCATACGTGGCGTGCGTGCAGACCCAGGGGCGCGAGATTCCCGGCGTGGTGGCGGCGCTGGCCGGCTCGCCGGAGCTGGCGCGCGTCAAGCGCGAGTACGAGACGGTGTTCATCGAGCAATGCCGCGCGCTGTTGGCGCCGTTCGCGCGTGCGGGCACGCTGCCGTCGGCCGGGTTATGGGCAATGCTGGGTGCGGCGGAAGGCGTGTCGTATGCCGCCGTCAACGGCGACATCACCGAGGCGCAGGCACAGCGTGAGTTGGCCGGGACGATCGTGTCGATGGTGACGCGCGCCTGAGCGCGGTGCCACGACGGGGTCGAGGCAGCGCACGTTGCTTATGAAACATGCAGGTCTGCATATGCCACCGGACGCAGCCGCGACCCCGAAAACGCGCGCGTAGTTCCCGCTTGCGCAGTCGTTGCGGTGTCAGTTGCAGGCGGTGTCATGAATTGTTTAGTGATATGCGGGTGGCGTCTACGCGCGGCGCCCAACTTCGCACGCGCTGCTAACCCGTGCACATCTACGGTGCAGTCACCGGCATCATTTCGTTGCCGAACACCGGAGATGCACAGATGGGTACCAACCAGAACCCGCAGCAGAACCAACAGAACCAGCAGGACAAGAACCAGCCGGGTCAGCAGGGCCAGCAACAGCAGCAGCGCGATCCGCAGCGCCAGGGGCAGCAGCAACAGCAGGACCAGGATCAGGACCAGAAGCGCGAGCGCGCTGGTCAGCAGGGTGGGCAGGACGAAGAAGAATAAGTCGGCTGCCGGTTGAACACTGCGCAGGGGCCCGGCCGTTTGGTCGGGCCTCTGCTTTTGCAGCCGGCGGCGCGCGGATACACGCCGTTACAGGGATCTATGTGATAAGCATTCGCATTTAGGCTACACTGCGTTTTCTCCATGTGAAGAGGGCGGCGTGGCCCTGTGCTGCCGCCCACCAGTGCCCATGACGTTGTCCTTTGCGGCCCGCCGCCGCGTATATGCCTTGCTGCCCGTTGCCGGTCTGATGGTGAGCCTGGCCTTCAGCCTGCCCAGCGCATCGGCACAGCAGCGCAACCCGCAGCAGCGGGTGAGCAACACGATCTTCGAGCAGAAGGCCGAAAGCTATCGCTTCGAGCGCTTCAGCCTGGACAGCCCGGACGGGCAGCGTCGCTGGCAGGTCAACGTGGGCATCCCGTTGCGCGGCGGCAAGGCGCCCGCGCCGGTGCTGTACATGCTCGACGGCAACGCCGCGGCGATGGTGATGGACCAGCCGCTGCTGGCCGAGCTGGCGGCGCGCAAGGCTGCGCCGGTGCTGGTGTTCATCGGCTACGACAACGACCTGCGCATCGACTCGCCTGCCCGCACCACCGACTACACCGCCTGGATCGACCGGGCCGACGATGAGGGTGGGCAGCCGACCGTGGTGGGCGGCGGTGCGTTTGCGTTCCAGGATCTGATCGAACGGCGGATCAAGCCGGAAGTGGAGAAGCGCGCCACCATCGACCGCCAGCAGCAGGCGCTGTGGGGCCACTCGCTGGGCGGCCTGTTCGTGCTGAGCACGCTCTACACCCGCCCGGCGGCGTTCCAGTACTACCTGGCCGCCAGCCCCTCGTTGTGGTGGAGCCAGGGTGCACCGCTGGGCGACATGGAACGGCAGTTCCTGGAGAACCAGCACGGCCAGCCCGCCACGGTGTGGGTGATGCTCGGCGGCGCCGAGCGGGTGGGTGATCGCGGCAAGCGCGACATGAGCAACCCGCGCGTGGTGGCGCACCTGCGCCGGATCGGCGGTGCCACGCCGGATGCGGCCATGCAGTTGTCGCAGCGCCTGTCCAAGGTGCCCGGGCTGGACGTGCACTACCGCGAATTCGATGGACTGGGCCACGGTCCGATGCTGTCCGCGTCGTTGCAGGCCGCGTTGAGCGCGCTGTATGGCGTGGGCGACCGCAGCCGGGAAGCGCCCGCGCAGCCCTGATCTCCCCTTTTTCTGCACGGCCTGGCCGTGCACCCCCGCTACCCAGGCTTTCCGTGCGCCTCTGCACCGGCCCAGGCAACCAATGAACCACCGCGCGCTGCGCGGTACCCCGTGCAAGGAGCCTGTCATGTCATTCCGTTCTTCCCTCCGTCTCACCACCCTGGCCGCCGGCCTGCTGCTGGCCGTCGTGGGCAACGCGCAGCCCGTGTTCGACCAGCCCGCCAGCGTCTTCAAGGGCGAAGTTGTCTCGCGTGGTGAGAACGTCGTGCCGGGCAGCAGCGCCGAGGTGATCGGTCGCGGCTTCGTGCCGGGCCAGCAGGTCAGCCTGCTGCGGGGCGACACCGTGCTCAACGGGCAGCCGCTGACCGTGGATGCCGAAGGCAACTTCAAGACCCAGTTGCAGATTCCCGCCGACGCCGTGCCGGGTACCCACCCGGTGGTGGTGCGCGCCAGCCAGCCGGCCGCAGCGGCCGTGCTCAAGCTGCGCGTGTCGCCGCAGCTGCCGCTGTCCGGGCAGGAGCAGTTCACCACCCAGTCCAACAAGCTGGTGCAGGGCCTGTACCAGTCGGCCTACAGCCCGGCCAGCAACGCGGTCTTCGTGACCTCGGCCGTGGGCCGCCCGCCGGTGACCCAGTCGCAGCTGCTGAAGGTGGACCCGAAGACGCTCAAGGTCATCAAGGCGATCACCCCGGCACAGGTGCCCGATGCCAAGGGCGGCAGCGTGTTTGCCGTGTACGGCGTGGGCGTGGACGATGCCAACGGCAACGTGTGGGTGACCAACACCCGCCAGGACAGCATTGCGGTGTACCGCCAGTCCGATCTCTCGCTGGTGCACCAGTTCCCGGTCGGCACGGTGCCGCACGCGCGCGACGTGGTGGTGGATGCCAAGCGCGGCAAGGTGTTCGCGTCGGCGACCGGTGAAGACCATTTGTCGGTGTTCGATGCGAAGACCTTCAAGGCGCTGGAACCGATCACGCTGGCGTCGGGCGTGGACGATGAAAAGTTCGTCCCGATGAGCCTGGTGCTGGACGAGGCCAGCGGCAAGTTGTTCACCGTCAGCATCGGCACACCCGAAGCGGCGGTGATCGACGTGGCCAGCGGCAAGGTCGACAAGGTGATCGACCTGGGCAATTCGATCAGCGCCTCGGGCGTGGCCTATGACGCGCAGCAGAACCGCCTGTACGTGGCCTCGCAGGGCACCGACAACCTGCTGATCGTGGATGTCGCCAGCGGCAAGGTGCTGCACGACGTCGCAGTGGGTGCCGGTGCGCTGAACGTTGCCTTCGACCCGAAGGCGGGGCTGGCCTACGTGACCAACCGCGGTGCCGGTACCGTGACCGTGGTGGACCGCAACGGCAAGGTGGTCGGCAACCTGGACGGCGGCACCTTCCCCAACCACGTGCGTGCCGACGGCAAGGGCAACGTGTTCGCGGTGAACAAGTCGCGCGGCACCGACGATCCCAAGGGCGACCGCATCACCCGCATCGCGCTGCGCCAGCGTTGAGCCAACGGGCAGGGCGGTCATCGGCCGCCCTGTCGAAGGAGTCATGATGAAAACCAATACTTCCCTGCGGCTGTTGCCGCTCGCCATGGCCGTGGCACTGGCCGCCTGCAGTGGCCCGGCCACCCCGCCGGCGACCGACGCGCCAGCGGCCACCACCGCGCCCGCCGCCGAGCGTTCTGCCGCCGACGCAGTGCCTGCCGGCTGGACGCGGCTGGATGGCGGCGCGCTGCCGCGTCTGGTCGGCCAGACCGCCGTGCTGCCGGCCAAGGTGCGGTCCGATGATGGCGCCGAGGTCGAGGTGGATGACACCAGCCGGATCATCGTCGGCGGCGATGACGTGATTGCGGTGATCGATGCGCTGGGTCTGGGCAAGCAGGTGTTTGCCGCCCCGAAGAACACCACGACCGCGTCCGGCCGCGCCGCGCCGCACCAGTTCCTGTTCAACCGCACCACCGGCGTGGAAGGCGTGCTGAGCCTGCAGGGCTCGCTGTTCCTGGGCAACAGCCTGCGCCGCCACACCGAACTGGCGCAGAAGCTGCGCGCGGTGGGTGAGCCGGCGGTGGTGGTGGACGACCTGCAGCCGGCCCCGGACAAGGTGCGCAAGATCGCCGCAGCGCTGGGCCTGGCCGACGCCGGGCAGACGCTGGCCAGCCAGGTGCAGCAGCAGCTGGACGAAGCGGCGGCCATCGGCAAGGCCAGTGGGCGCGCACCGCGCGTGATCCACGTTTCGGCCACCGGTGCCGGTGGCGCGCCGACCGTGGCCGGCACCGACAGCGCATCGGCCAAGCTGATCGCGCTGGCCGGTGGCCTCAACATCGGTACCGAAGCCGGCGTGGCCAACTACTCGGCGCTGAGCAACGAGGGCGTGGTGGCGGCGGCACCGGAGGTGATCCTGGTGACCGAGCACGACCTGGCCCTGTTCGGCGGCGCCGACGGCCTGTGGAAGGCCTACCCGACCCTGAAGCAGACCCCGGCCGGACAGGCCAACCGGGTCTGGGTGATGCCCGATGTGCAGCTCAAGTACGCCAGCGTCGGTTCCGGCGTGGGCGCACTGGCGTTGGCCAAGGCGCTGGCGGCGCTGCCCAAGGCATGAGTCCGGCCGATCGGCGCCGCCGCCGCGGGCGCGGCATGCTGTTGCTGGCCGCCGTGGTGCTGCTGCTGGCGGTGCTCGCCTCGTTCGCGGTGGGGCCGTTACGGCTGCCACCGCTGGAGGTGCTGCAGGCGCTCGGGGTGAAGCTCGGGCTGGTGGACCCGCAGGCGGTGAGCAGCCGTGACCTGGCGGTGGTCTGGCAGTTGCGCATTCCGCGCGCGCTGCTGGGGGCGATGGTCGGCGCCGCGTTGGCGATGGCCGGTGCCAGCCTGCAGGGGCTGTTCGGCAATCCCTTGGCCGACCCGGGCATCGTGGGGGTCAGCCAGGGCGCGGCCCTCGGCGCGGTAGCGGCCATCGTGCTGGGCGCGGCCGGTGCGGCCGGCTGGATCGTGCCGGTGGCCGCGTTCGTCGGCGGCGCCGTGGCGATCAGCCTGACCTACCTGCTGGCGCGGCCGGGCAAAGGCAGCGGCAATGCGACGCTGTTGCTGGTGGGCATTGCGATGGCGGCGTTCTGTTCGGCGCTGATCGGTTTCCTGACCTATATCGCCAGTGAAAGCGAGCTGCAGTCGCTGGTGTTCTGGCAGATGGGGTCGCTGGCGCGGGCCAGCTGGCGCGACGTGGTGGCGGTGCTGCCGTTGTTCGCCATCGGCGCGTTCGCGCTGCAGCGCCTGGCCACGCCGCTGGACATGCTGGCGCTGGGCGAACGCCAGGCCCAGCATCTGGGCCTGGACGTGGCCCGCACGCGGCGCCGTCTGGTGGCCTTCAGTGCGCTGCTGGTGGGGGCGGCCGTGGCATTTGCCGGTTCGGTGGCGTTCGTGGGTCTGGTGGTGCCGCACGTGGCGCGCATGCTGGTGGGCCCGGGCCATCGCTGGCTGTTGCCGGTGTCGGGCGTGCTGGGCGCGCTGTTGATCGTGGTGGCCGATACGGCCGCACGCACCCTGGACCCGCCCGCGGAGATTCCGCTGGGCTTGTTCTCGGCCGCGCTGGGCGCGCCGTTCTTCCTGTGGCTTGTGCTGCAGCAGCGCCGCAAGGACACCCCATGAGCGCGCTGTTGCGCCTGCGCGGGGTGATCGTGCGTCGCCAGCAGCGCGAGATCCTGCATGGGATCGCGCTGGATTTTGTGCCGGGCACGGTCACGGCGCTGGTCGGGCCCAACGGTGCGGGCAAGTCGACCCTGCTGGCGGTGGCTGCGGGCGACCTGCAGGCCGATGCGGGCGAGGTGCTGCTGCAGGGCAGGCCGCTGGCCGATTACAAGGCCGGGCCGCTGGCCCGCGAACGTGCGGTGATGCCGCAGGAGCACGGGGTGCGGTTCGCCTTCAGCGTGGAGGAAGTGGTGGCGATGGGGCGGCTGCCGCATCCGCCGGACCCGGCCGCCGACGATGCGCAGGTGGAAGCGGCCATTGCCGCGGCCGAACTGCAGGCGCTGCGCCTGCGCGAGGTGCAGCAGCTGTCCGGGGGGGAATCGGCGCGCACCACGTTTGCCCGGGTGCTGGCCCAGCAGACCCCCTTGCTGCTGCTGGATGAGCCGACCGCGGCGCTGGACCTGCGTCACCAGGAGCGCACGCTGCGCAGCGTGCGCGCGCTGGCCGATGCCGGCGCCTGCGTGATCGTGGTGCTGCACGACCTGAATCTTGCGGCGGGCTACGCCGACCGCATCGTGCTGCTGGAGCAGGGCCGGGTGGCCGCCGATGGCACGCCCGCGGAAGTGCTCACCGAAGCCCATCTGGGCCGCGTGTACCAGCAGCCGGTGATCGTACTGCAGCACCCGCAGCGCGGCGTGCCGCTGGTGGTGGTGGCCGACGCGTAGGTGTCGACCGTTGGTCGGCATGAGGGTCGCGCACCGGTAGTGCCGGCCGCTGGCCGGCTCCACGCAATCCCGGATCAAGGGCAGCCGACCAACGGTCGGCTCTACCGGGGGTGCGATTCACCCGCCGCGCTTCATCGCCCCGTTACCACCCCAGCGTCGCGGTCGCGGTCACCGTGCGGCCGCTGCCGTAGTAGCACGACGAGACCCCGGTGCAGGTGGACACGAAGCGCTTGTCGGCCAGGTTGCTGGCGTTGAGTGCCAGGCGCACCGTGGTGTTGCCGATCTGGCCCACGTCGTAGCGGATCGCGGCGTCGAACAGCGTGTACGACGGAATCCGGTACAGGTTGGCGCTGTCGCCGTAACTCACCCCGTTGTAGCGCGCGCCGGCCGCCAGGCTCAGGCCCTGCAGTGCGCCGCCCTGGAAGGTGTAGTCGGCCCAGAACGAGGCGCTGTAGTCGGGCACCATCGCCAGCGCCTTGCCCTTGTAGGGCGCCGAACGGGTCATCTCCGCGTCCATCTGCGACGCCGCGCCGATCAGGCTGAAGCCCTCGAACGGGGTGATCCGGCCTTCCAGTTCGATCCCGCGTACGCGGCCTTCGTCGCCCTGGATCGAGCAGGTGGCGGTGCCGGTAGCGCCGCAGTTGCGGTGGCTGGCCACCGGGTCGTCGACGATCATGTTCTGCTGGCGCAGGTCATACACCGCCAGCGTCACCAGCCCATCCACGCTGGCCGGCTGGTACTTCAGGCCGGCCTCCCACTGCGACCCGGTGACCGGCTCGAAGGTGGCCTGGGTGAAGCTGTCCAGCGGCGACTTGGTCGAGGGCTGGAACGATTCGGCGTAGCTCACATACGGGGTCAGGCCGTTCTCGAATACATACAGCACGCCGGCGCGGCCGGTGAACGCCTCGCTCTTGATCACGTTGCGCCCACCCGGAGTGGAAATGCCGGTGCTGATGTTGCGGTTGGCGCTGCTGCTGTCGTCCTTGGTCCAGTCGTAGCGGCCGCCCAGCGTCAGGCGCCAGTTGCCCAGCGCCAGCTGGTCCTGCAGGTACACGCCGCTCTGGCGGTTGACGCCGGCGGTGGGCGTTTCGGTGCTCAGCGTGGGCACGTAGGTCGAGTACACCGGGTTGAAGATGTCGATCGGACGCGGGCTGCTCATCGCGCTGCGCACGCCTTCCCAGTCGGCCCGCTGCCAGTCCCAGCCCAGCAGCACGGTGTGGTCTACCGCGCCGGTGGTGAAGCGGGCCTGCAGGCGGGTGTCGAAGGTGTCGCCGTCCGAGTCGCCGGTGCCCATCACGCCGCGGCGGTTCTGGGTGCGGCCGTCGGCATTGAGCGCGCCGAAGGTGACCACGCCGCGGTACAGCGAATCCACATGCGTGCGGCGTGCGCTCTGGGTCAGGGTGAGGTGGTCGTTGAACGCGTGTTCGAACAGCCAGCCGGCCGTCCACAGTGTGCGGTCGAAGGTGTTCCAGCCCGGCTCGCCGATAAAGGTGCTGTTCTTCATGTAGCCGTAGCGGGTGGGGTTGAGCGTGCCGGCGGCCGGCAGGAACTGGTAGGTGGAGCCGCCGTCGTCCTTCTGGTACATGCCCAACAGGGTCAGGCGCGTGCGCTCGGCGATCTGCCAGCTGTAGCTGGGCGCGAGGAACCAGTGCTTCTGTTCGGTATGGTTGATCTGGGTGTCGCCGTCGCGGTACAGCCCGACCAGGCGGAACAGGTGGTCGTTGTCGGCGGTGCCGGTGCCCACGTCGAAGGCGGCGCTGTACTGGCCATTGGCATCCACACCCAGACGCAGCTGCTGGGCCTGGTCTGGCATGGGCGTCTTGCTGACCTGGTTGACCATGCCGCCCGGGGCGATCTGCCCGTACATCACCGCCGAGGGGCCTTTGAGTACTTCCACCCGCTCCAGGTTCCAGCTGTCGAACATGCTGCGGTTCCACTGGCTGCCCTGCGGCGCACGCATGCCATCCAGGGTGACGTTGTTGGACCAGCTGCCCGCATCGAAGCCGCGGATGCGGAAGTCGTCCACGCGGTTGTCGATGCCGCTGCTTTCCAGGCTCACACCGGCCACGTAGCGCATCGCGTCGTTGAGCGACTGCACGCCCCGCGCATCCAGTTCGGCGCGTTCGATCACCGACACCGACTGCGGCGTTTCGGCAATGCTGGTGCTGGTCTTGGTGGCGCCGCTGGTGCTGTTGGCAGCGCGGTAGGCGTTGACCCGCACCGCATCCAGCGCGGTGGCCTGCTGGGCGAGGGCATCGAATGCGAGCGTGGTGGCGGCCACGGTGCAGGCCAGGGACAACAGGGTGCGGCGCAGCCTGGAGGGGAGGGGGGCAGGAGAATGCATGGCGCGGCTCGGGACGAAGGGGGCGAATGCCTGGCCGGCGGCGATGCGCAACACTGCGGACGTCGATTCCAATCCAGGCAAGGGGAATCTGCACGCCATTTTAACCGGTTGGCGCTCTGATGCAATTGCAACCCATTCGCATATGCGGGGTTGCGACATCCGGTCGCAGCGGGCCACGGCGCCGTTTCGCCCACGTATCATGCGCGGCCCTGTTCGACGTCGAGCTTGATCGACGCGCTACCGCAAAGGATGGATCCCATGACCCACACGCCCACCCGCATCGCACTGGCCACCGCGCTCCTCGCTCTCGCTGGCGCCACCCATGCAGCCGCCTTGAGCACGGTGTCGTTGAGCAAGGTCAGCGAAGCTGCCGCCAGCATCGATGTGCAGCACCTGCCCAGCGCAGGCGCAGAGATCGCGCGGATGCAGACGCAGCATTTCGCCGACGGCGACCAGCTGACCACCTGGGCCGACGGCGGGGTGATGATGCTGTGCCGCAAGGTCGGCTACATCAAGGTGCCCGCCGACAAGCCGGAGGTGGCCACGCTGCCGCTGGAGCAGCGGCAGATGCTGGTGTACGCCGCGATGATGGGCAGCGTGGGCGGCGTGGTGCAGGTGATGCAATGGACCGGTGAGAACGTGGAGGTGGCCGACGACGGCAGCGAAACCACGCGCAGCGCCGAATCAAAGTGGGCCTATGGCGTGGAGCGTGCCGAAGTGACTACCCAGCGCATGCCCGACGGTGCCTTGCGGGTACGTGCGCGCAAGACCGCCACGGAAGAATCCACGCCGCGTTCCGGGCCTGATGCCGGCTTCAGCACCGACGACGACCGTGACGCGAGGATCGCCGAGCTGCCGGCCGTGGGCAGTTGGATGGAGGTGTTGATCGGTACGCAGCCGAAGGCGGCCCGCATCGATCCGGCGTTCTCCCTCGCCGGTTGGGTGTCCTCGGGCGAAGGCCATGCCGCGACGGTGGGCGAGGCGCGGGCGGCGGCGGGCTGCAAGGACTGAGACACCCCGGTTCTATTGTTCTGCCAGTGGAGATTCGCGTGACGCATGGGCGTCAGTGTTCTGCCGGTAGTGCATAAAAGCCCTTGCTGCCGGCCGGCACAGGTCTACAATGGCGCCATTCCTACCAGGCCACCCCGATGCGTTCGCAACCGCTCCTGACGTTTTTTACCCAGACCCGCGCAAGCGTGGAACGGGCGCGTCTGCCCTGCGGCTCATCCGGCGGCTGATCGATACCCGATCCCCCTGAACGACCCAGACAGAGCGCCCCATCGGGCGCTCTTTTCGTTTCCGCGTTTTACTTCCTTCCCCTGTTACAGAACGCCTCAAAGGAGAACGTGCCATGCACCAGATCGCCGAGCCCCAAACCTGGCCGCACGCCCGTTAGCCAACGGCGGCGTGCGGCTCCCCGATGTTGGCGATGCGAGTACCCACCATGAACACCCACACCCATACCCTTTCCCATTGGCGCAACCTGGGCATCATTGCCCACATCGACGCCGGCAAGACCACGCTCACCGAACGCCTGCTGTGGAAAACCGGCGAGATCCGCCGCGTCGGCGAAGTGCATGACGGCGCAGCCACGACCGATTTCTCGGCGATCGAGCGCGAACGCGGCATCACCATCGGTGCGGCCGCCGTGCAGGCGCACTGGGCGCCGCGCGGTGGCGACGACCATCGGCTGACCCTGATCGACACCCCCGGGCACATCGATTTCGCGATCGAAGTGGAGCGTTCGCTGCGCGTGCTGGATGGCGCGGTCGCGGTGTTTTCCGCGGTCGATGGCGTGCAGCCGCAGTCCGAAACGGTCTGGCACCAGGCGCGTCGCCACGGCGTGCCGCTGATCGCCTACGTCAACAAGATGGACCGCATCGGTGCGTCGTTCGAGCGCGTGCTGGCGCAGTTGCAGGACAAGCTGCAGGCGCGTCCGTGGGCGCTCGGCTGGCCGTTGGGCGATGAGAACCACTTCCACGGCTGGGTCGATTTCATCGCCCGGCAACGCGTGGAGTGGGACGACGCCGGCAACCCGACCCGCAGCGGATGGACCGCAGACGAACAGACGCAGTGGGAACCGTATCGTCTGCGTCTGATCGAGGCGGTGGCCAACCATGACGACGTGCTGGCCGACACCTGGCTGGCGGGCGAGGCCGTGGATGACGCGCTGTTGCGCGCTGCGCTGCGCCGGGCCACCCTGGCCGGTGCGGGCGTGCCGGTGCTGGCCGGGGCGGCGTTCAAGAGCAAGGGCATCGACACGCTCCTGGACGCGATCGTGGATTTCCTGCCCTCGCCGCTGGACCGTCCTGCGGTCGTGGCCACCCGTGGCGACGACGAGGTGCTGCTGCCGCCGGACCCGAAGGGACCGCTGGCGGGCCTGCTGTTCAAGATCACCCACCAGAGCCATGCCGCGTTGAGCTTCGTGCGGCTGTACTCGGGCACCTTGAAGGTGGGCGACCATGTGGCCAGTTCGCAGCACGCGCAGGGTCGGCGCATCAGTCGGCTGGTGCGGGTGCAGGCCGACCACACCCACGACATCACCGAAGCGGTCGCCGGTGAGATCGTGGCGGTGATCGGCTGGAAGGATGCGGTGAGCGGTGAAACGCTCAGTGCGCCGTCCGCGCCCCTGTTGCTGGACACCATCCATGCCCAGCACGCGGTGTTGGCCTGGCGGTTGAATGCTGACAAGGCGTCCGACCTGATCCGGATGAGCCAGGGCCTGTCGAGCCTGGCCCAGGAAGATCCCTCGTTCCGCGTCGCGACCGACGCGGTGACCGGGGAGACCCTGATCTGGGGCATGGGCGAGTTGCACCTGGAGGTGATGGTGGAGCGCCTGCGCAGCGAGTGGAATGTGCCGGTGCGGGTGGGTGAACCACGCGTGGCCTACCAGGAAACGCCGTCGCGCGCGGTGCAGGGCGTGGAAGGCAAGGTGGCCAAGCAGACCGGCGGCCAGGGCCAGTTCGCCCGGGTGCTGATCGAGGTGGCGCCCACCGGCGACGATGCGGTGCGCTTTGTCGACCGCACCGTGGGCGGGGTCATTCCGAAGGCGTTCGTGGCGGCGGTGGAGAAGGGCGTGCGCGCGGCGCTGGAAGAGGGTCCGCGCGGGCATCCGGTGGTCGGGATCGAGGTGACCCTGACCGACGGCCAGACCCATGCCAAGGACTCGTCGGAAATGGCGTTCCATCGCGCCGGCAGCGAGGCGGTGAAAGCGGCGCTGGCCACGGCAGGCACGCGCCTGCTGGAGCCGGTGATGGAAGTAGCGATCCATGCGCCGTCGGGCAACGTGGGCGATGTGGTGGGCGACCTCAACCGCCGGCAAGGGCGGGTGGCGTCCATCGAGGACCACGGCGCGCAGGTGGAAGTGCTGGGCTATGCGCCGCTGGCGCGGCTGGCCGGCTACACCACGGCGCTGCGCTCGCTGACCCAGGGGCGTGCGTCCAGCGACATGCGCTTCAACGGCTACGAGGAAGTGCAGGCCGCATGACACGCGGGTGGGCACCGACACACGTCGGTAGGCACCGACCGTTGGTCGGTGCATGCGGGGGCCGGGCAACCGGCCCCCCTTTTTTGGTCTTCGCCCATATGCGGGGCAAGCAGAAGCGTGCCTTGACGCTTTCGAAACGCGGCCGTCGATGGGTCGGGGGCTGGGCCCCCATGCCCTTTCCGGCGAATGTCCTCCGGCGTCGGCCTGCGGCCGCCACCTCCCCCTTTATTTCGCCTCCAAGGGCATGGGGACCCAGCGCCCGACCCGCCGACCACCGCCCAAAAAGCGCGGTGTCGTTGCCTATCCTGCAGCAAGGGGTGGGTGGTGGCCACGGAAAAAGCCAGGCGGATCACCACAACGTTGCCGTGGCACTTGGGGGCCAACATCAGCCGCCGCTCACCCGGCAGAAGAACACCCATTCTGGATCTCCTTCATCCAGGTTGTCGATGTAACCGCTGCGCTGGAATCCGGCCTGCAGCAGCAGCGCGTGCATTGCGGTGTTGGAGCGGTTGGTCGAGGTGAAGAGTTTGGGGCGCGCGCACTGCGCGCGGAGGTGCTCGACCAGCTGGCGGGCCAGGCCCTGGCGCCGATATCCGGGCCCGACCATCAGCATTTCGATGAATCCGCAGTTGAAGAACTGGTGATGCAGGACGCCGTAGGCCGCTGCGCGCCCGTCCACGCAGAGCACGTGGCACGTGCCGGCCTGCACCCATGCGCGGATCTGCGCGGCGCGCCCGGGGTCGTGACCGGCCACGCTGTCGAGGGCTACCAGGGCCTCTACCTGGTGGGGAACTGCAGGGGCGATGTCGATCACGCGTTACCTTCCTTCCGGGGTGTCAGGTGCCGGCCGGCACCTTGCCCATTCTGGCCTGCGCGGACGCCGCTGGGACCGGCCAGGCCTTCTGCATTTACACTAGCGGGCTGGGCCACGCGTTTTCGCGCGGGCCCGTTTCCCGACTTCTGGAGCCTCCGATGACCCTTGCGCATTTCTACCCGATCGGCACCCCCGGCCAGCCCTGGGGCGACGCCGAGCGCGCGCAGTGGCGGGCCAGCCAGCAGCGCCAGCGCAGTTATCACGGGGACGTGGTGACCGCACTTGAGCGCCTGGGCGAGCGGTTCGACGTGGTCCAGTATGGCCAGCTCGACTATGCCCCGGACCACTACCCGCTGTTTGCGGTGGTGAGCCAGGCGTGGGACCCGGCGCTGCCGAGCGCGCTGGTTACCGGCGGCGTGCACGGCTATGAAACCAGTGGCGTGCATGGCGCGCTGCAGTTCCTGGACCAGCATGCTGAGGCTTACGCCGGGCGCATCAACCTTATCGTGGCCCCGTGCGTCAGCCCGTGGGGCTATGAGCGCATCCAGCGCTGGAACCCCGACGCGATCGATCCCAACCGCAGCTTCCGTGACGGTGGCCAGATCGAAGAGGCGGCCGCGCTGATGCGCTGGGTGGGCGCACGCGCGGATGGCCTGCTGGTGCATCTGGACCTGCACGAAACCACCAACAGCGACCTGGAGGAATTCGATCCGGCCCGCTGCGCGCGCGACGGCAAGGAACTGGTGCCGGACATCATTCCCGATGGTTTCTACGTGATCGGCAACAGCGAAGACCCGCAGCCGGCGTTCCAGCAGGCGCTGGTAGCGGCGGTGGAGAAGGTCACGCATATCGCGCCGGCCGATGCCAAGGGTGAGCTGATCGGCATGCCGTTGCAGTCCAACGGGGTGGTGTGGGGGGAATCCCGCTCGATCGGTGCCTGCGCCGGCTTCACCAACGCCCGCTATGCCACCACCACCGAGGTCTATCCGGACAGCCCGCGTACCAACCCGCAGGAATGCAACGATGCACAGGTGGCGGCCGTGTGCGCCGGCCTGGACTTCGCGCTGGCCCAGCCCTGATCACCACCGTCATGTCGTCGCCGGGAACCCCCAACCCCGCTGCCGCCGATGACGGCGACGCGCTGCATTTCTGCAGCACCTGCGCGTTTTCCGATGCGTGCATGTCGCAGGGCTACGACAAGAGCGCGCTGGCCGAGCTGCATGTGCTGGTGGATCACGTGGGTCCGTTCCGCGCGGGCGAGCACATCTTCCGTGCGGGCGATGCCTTCGATGCGATCGCCGCGGTGCGCGGCGGCATGGTCAAGACCTACCTCAACGACAGCCAGGGCAACGAGCAGGTGCTCGGCTTCAGCCTGCCGGGCGAGGTGATCGGGCTCAATGCCATCCATGGTGCGCGTTACCCCTGCAACGCTGTTGCGCTGGACACGGTGTACCTGTGCCGGTTCTCGTTCCCGCGCATGAGCCTGCTGGCCACGCGCATGCCGGGCCTGCAGGCCAAGCTGTTCAGTCTACTCAGTGCCGAGATCGGCAAGGTGGCGTTGATGGCGGCCAACCATCGCACCGAGGAGCGCATGGCCGCGTTCCTGCTGGACCTGTCCGAGCGGTATGCCCGGCGCGGCTTCTCGCCGCTGCGTTTCAACCTGAGCATGAGCCGGGTGGAGATCGCCAACTACCTGCGCATGGCGCCGGAAACTGCCAGCCGCGTGCTGCGCCGTCTCAGCGATGACGGCGTGATTGCCGTCAACCAGCGCGAAATGCAGGTGCTGCAGCCAGAGCGGCTGGCTGCACTGGCGGCGGCAACCGACGCATCAGGGGCGGCCGGCTGACGGACGGGCGCAGGCCCGGGCAGCGCGCAGCACGGCCCGGGTGACGCTCAGTACAGCTCCCGGTGCAGTCGCCCCTGCGCCTGCAACGTGTCCCACGTCGTGCCGCCGCCGTCGCGGGCCGGCACGATCGTGTTGATCGCCGCCTGCACGGCCGTGCCCAGATGCTGCTTGTTGCCACATAGGTACACGTGCGCGCCACGCTGCAGCAGGTTGCCGACCGTGTCGGCCTGCTCGGCCAGCGCGTGCTGGACGTAATACTTGGCCACGCCGTCACGCGAGAAGGCCGTGTGCAGTCCATGCAGCCGACCGTCGGCGCGCCACGCCTCCAGGTGCTGCTGGTAGAGGAAGTCGTGGTCGCGATGCTTCTCGCCGAACACCAGGTGCACCTCGCGCTGCTGACCGGCGGCGTCCAGCTCGTGCAACAGCCCCATCAACGGCGCGATACCGGTTCCGGTGCCGACCAGCAGCAGTGGGGCGGTCGGGTCGCGGGGCAGGTGGAAACCCGGGTTGGCGCGGCAGTAGACGCGGGCGCTGCCGTCGCCGTCCAGCAGCCAGCCGGTGGCGGTGCCGCGACGCTCGCGACCGCTGCGGGTGTAGCGCACCTCGCGCACGCACAGGGCGGCCTGCGCGCTGCCGGCGGCCGACGCGATCGAATACGCGCGCGGCAGGCAATGCGACAGCAGCTCCGCCAACCGCGCCAGTGGCACGCGGTCGGGGCTGGCGTGGTCATTCAGGACATCCAGCAGGTCGGCACCGTGCAGGTAGGCCTCCAGTGCCGGGCGCTGGCTGCTACGCAGCAGGTCCTTCAGTGCGTCGCTGCCGCCCAGGCGTGCCAGCTCGCGCAGCACGGTCCTGCCCAGCAGTCGCAGCTCCTTGTTGCGCACCAGGTCGACCGCTTCGTCCTGGCCATACCAGCGCGCCAGTGCCTGTAGAAGCGTCGGGTCGTTCGGGGCCACCACATGCAGGGTGTCGCCCGCGCGGTAGGCGATACCGCTGCCGCGCAGGTCCAGCTCCAGGTGCCATGCCGCCGGATCGCGTGCGCTGAGGCGACGACGCGTGGTAATCGGCGCGGCGAACGCATTGTCCTCGGCATACGCGGTCACCTGCAGGCGAAGGTCGCGGCCTGCCGCTTCGTTGCCGTCCAGCACGTCGCCCAGCACCGGCGCCCATTGGTCGAAGAAGTGCTCGTAGCCTGCATCGGCGTCGACCCGGTGCATGATCGGCCGTGCCTGGCGCTCACCCAGCAGGGTATCGAGGGTTTTGCTGAAGCCGCAGAAGCGCGGGTAGCCGGTATCCCCCAGCCCGAACACGGCGTAGCGCAGCCCGGGCAGGGCAGGGGTCTGCCGCAGCGCCTCGGCGAAACGCTCGCCGTTGGCGGGCGGCTCGCCGTCGCCGAAGGAGCTGGACAGCGCCAGCAGCACGTCGCCCGCGCCAAGCGAGGCGACGTCGATGTCGTTGAAGGCCAGCACCTGCGGCGCGTGCCGCTGCAGGGCCGGGAACGCGCCCAGGCGATGGGCCAGGGCGCGTGCGTTGCCGGATTCGGAGCCGTATCCGACCAGCACGCGTTGGATCGGGGAGGCAGCGTCCATCAGGCGGCAGCGTAGAAGGCGTCGAACTTTTCCTTGCTGAACTCCACTGCGTCGAAGTTGCTCATCAGTTCGTTCACCACGCGGCGAATGCTGATGTAGGCGGTGATGGTGCCCTGCGCGTCGAACAGCGGCTGCACCGTGGTGTCCACCACGTACAGGGCGCCGCCCTTGCCTAGGTTGGGCACGATGCCGGTCCAGCTCTTGCCGGCCTTGATGGTGTCCCACATGTCCTTGTACACGGCCTTGGGCACGTCGGGGTGGCGCACGATGCTGTGCGGCTGGCCGATCAGTTCGTCGCGGGTGAAGCCGGTGAGCGTGCAGAACAGGTCGTTGGCATAGGTGATGTTGCCCTGCAGGTCGGTGGTGGAAATCACCATGACGTTCTGCAGGGCATTCAACAGCTGGGCATTGTCGGGGGCGTAGTGCATGGCCGGATCCTTGTGGAGAGTTGGTTGCGTGTCCCGTACAGGATCGGCGCGCCACCCCGGGGCGACCATGACAAAAATCAAGCGGGCCGGCGCCACAGCTGCGACACAACGTCGCAGCGCAAACGCAGACGGCGCGGGAATCGCTTCCCGCGCCGTCTGTTCTACCGGTTGCCGGTGCGTTACAGAATGTCGCCGTAGGCGCAGCCCACGGTGACCCAGCCCGGCGAATAGCTCAGGTCCACCAGCACGCGCGCGTTGCGGTTGCCGCTGAGCGCCTTGCGGTAGTCCATGCCCTTCCAGCCGTAGGTTTCTTCCATCGCGGCCTGGTCCGGACGCGGCGACATGCCGCCGATGCGATCCACGATGGCCTTGCCGCGGGCCAGTTCCTGCCCCGGCGTGACTTTGAAGGCCAGCAGCATTTCGGTGGTACTGGACAGGTGCACCAGGTCGGACGTTTCGCCCCAGGCGGTGATCGGCGCGTCACTCTTCCACAGGCTCAGCGCGGCGTCGCCCGACGCGGCCGAACCGGCATGGGCGAAGTCGGTGATTTCCTCGGCGTTGATGCTGTCGGTGAAGGCGGCCACCTGGTCGGCGGTCAGTTTGCATTCCAGCAGGCGCGACAGCGTGGTGGCGGTGCTGTCCTGGGCCATGGCGGCGGTCGGTGCAAGCAGGCCGAGCAG
The DNA here is from genome assembly GCF_040548725.1 of Stenotrophomonas sp. 2619. Lineage (NCBI taxonomy): Bacteria > Pseudomonadati > Pseudomonadota > Gammaproteobacteria > Lysobacterales > Lysobacteraceae > Stenotrophomonas > Stenotrophomonas sp. 2619. The sequence goes on from NZ_JBEPSF010000003.1 coordinate 192,907, forward strand.
GGCGCACAGGGTGGTGGTCTTGATGGACATCGGGTGGTATCTCTTCGTGCTGGTAGTGGGATGCCGCGCGCACGTTCCGTGTGAGCACGCCGCGGCGGCGCACGGATTCTGCACGATTCGGGGTGTCCGTCGATAGCGCTTCAACTTCGCAATGTGAAGATGAGGTGGAGATCACATTTTCGATGTGTAGTAACATGCATCGCTTGATCATTGTCTCGGGCCGTTGCCCGTCTCTCGGTCACCCTTCCTGCAGCGCCGTGGAATTCCACGCGGCCGTCCGGGAACGCCTGTTGCCACCCCTTCTTCGCGCCTTGTGCCGCGTTCTTTCGAAGGCGGTTCTTTCCTGTGCCGTGCGCGGGACCTCGGGCGTGGTGGTGGCCATGCTTCCAGGAGAAAGCAGAATGCAGGACCTGCATGCCGCACACGCCCATTTCGGGTGGTTCAAACGCCGTCGCCACGTCCAGGTGGATGAAGTGACCGTTGTTGATCGCCCGATGCTCAAGAAGGCCGTGGGTGCCGCCGCCCTTGGCAATGCGATGGAATGGTTCGATTTCGGTGTGTATGGCTACATCGCGGTCACCCTGGGGCAGGTGTTCTTTCCGGCCAGCAATCCGACCGCACAGCTGATCGCCACCTTCGCCACGTTCACCGTGGCCTTCCTGGTGCGGCCGCTGGGCGGCTTGGTATTCGGGCCGCTGGGCGACAAGTACGGTCGCCAGAAAGTGCTGGCCTTCACCATGATCCTGATGGCGCTGGGCACCTTCAGCATAGGCTTGATTCCGTCGTACGACCGCATCGGATTGTGGGCGCCGGCGTTGCTGCTGCTGGCGCGGCTGGTGCAGGGCTTCTCCACCGGCGGCGAGTACGGCGGGGCGGCGACCTTCATCGCCGAGTACTCCACCGACCGCAACCGCGGGCTGATGGGCAGCTGGCTGGAGTTCGGCACGCTGGGCGGCTACATCGCCGGCGCCGGCACCGTGACCGCGCTGCACATGGCCTTGAGCAGCGCGCAGATGCTGGACTGGGGCTGGCGCATTCCGTTCCTGGTGGCCGGTCCGCTGGGCCTGCTGGGGCTGTACATGCGCATGAAGCTGGAAGAGACCCCGGCGTTCCGTGCCTACGCCGAAGAGGCCGACAAGCGCGACAACGAACGTCCCGGGCTGGGTGCGCTGTTCCGCGTGCATTGGCCGCAGCTGCTCAAGTGCGTGGGTCTGGTGCTGGTGTTCAACGTCACCGATTACATGCTGCTGACGTACATGCCCAGCTACCTCAGCGTCACCATGGGCTACGCCGAAAGCAAGGGCCTGCTGTTGATCATCATCGTGATGCTGGTGATGATGCCGCTCAACGTGGTGGGCGGCCTGTTCAGTGACAAGCTCGGCCGTCGCCCGATGATCATCGGCGCCTGCATCGCGTTGTTCGCGCTGGCCATTCCGTGCCTGAAGCTGATCGGTACCGGCAACGACTGGCTGATCTTCCTCGGCCTGATGCTGCTGGGCCTTGCCCTGGTGTGCTTCACCAGCTCGATGCCCTCCACGCTGCCGGCACTGTTCTACACCCCGGTGCGTTACAGCGCGCTGTCGATCGCGTTCAATGTCTCGGTGTCGCTGTTCGGGGGCACCACGCCGCTGGTCACCGCCTGGCTGGTCGAGCGCACGGGCGACCCGCTGGTGCCGGCGTACTACCTGATGGGCGCGGCCGTCATCGGCATCATCACCATGCTGTTCGTCAACGAAACCGCGCGCTTGCCGCTACGTGGCTCGCCGCCGGCTGTGGCCAGCGAGGCCGAAGCGAGGGCCCTGCTGCGCAGCGACGCTCCGATGACCGTGGACAACGCGCAGCCGACGTTGCCCGAGGCAGTCGTGCCGGAAGACCCGCGGCCGGCGTGATCCGAATGGGCGCCCCTCGGTGTAAGGCGAGGGGCGCAGTCGCGTGAGCAGCGGCGTTACGGCCGGCGCGAACTACAACAATGTTCATATCAACGGCGTCATGGGATCGGCACCCTGCGCTACCGGCATTGAAGAGCGTCCCCGCGTGGACTGGCGCTTGCAACTGGCCTGCGCGCCCGACCCCGCCGTTGCCAATTGGACACGATATGAGACGTCTCCCCAACGTGCGGTACGGCATGTTGATCGCGGCATGCGTGATGCTGCTTCCAGCCCCGGTCGTAGCCACGCCATGGGGACGGCACGGGCCTGGCGTGGTGAGCGTGATTGAGGGTGCTCCGGCGATCTGTGTACCGGCTGGCGCGAAGAAGAATTTCTCCGTCGAGTCGGTCTGGCTGATCCATGAGAGCAGGGCCGGCGCGAAACGGGTCTGGAGCATCAGTGCGCTGCCGGCATCGCAACGATTCGTGTTGAGGCCCGGACAATGCCTGCTCCATGGCACCGACCTCGCCGGTTACACGCAGGACGTGCCTCCGTCCGCTCTGACCGAAGTCGGTCGTTATACCTTCCGGCTGAATGCCGTCGCCGTGAAGCGATCAGACCTGATCAGTTATTGGGGCAGCTTCTGCCTCAGGTCGCGCGGGAGCGTGTGTTGAGCGGGTCTGAGGGCGTCCAACCGCACCGCAACATGCGACGCCGTCGCACCGGTGCTAGGATCGAACCCACCTTGAATCGATCTAAATTCAAACGCCATGACGAAAACGGGGACGGTGCGGTGGTTGGGGCTCGCGGTTGGAGCGATGTTGGTGGCCGGCGCAGCGGGAGCGGCACCGGCGAACGTGGGTGAACGTGCCTACGCCGCCGTCGACCCCTTCATCGGTACCGGCGGGGAGGGGCATACCTATCCCGGCGCCACGGTGCCGTTCGGCATGGTCCAGCTCAGTCCGGACACCCGCATCCAGCCGCGCGAAAAAGCCTACGGCTGGGCTGCCGGGTACCGCTATGACGACAGCAGCATCGTCGGCTTCTCGCACACCCATTTCTCCGGCAGCGGCCATTCGGACCTGGGCGACGTGCTGGTGATGCCGTTCACCGGTGATCCCGGACTGGAGCGCGGCGACCCCGACACGCCCAAAAGTGGCTATGCCTCGCGCTTCCACCACGACAACGAGAAAGCCGAGCCAGGCTACTACGCGGTAACGCTGGACGACTACAAGGTACGCGCCGAGCTCACCGCCAGCGCCCGCACCGGCGTGCACCGCTACACCTATCCGAAGGGCGAGAAGGCGCGGGTGCTGCTCGACCTGCGCACCAGCCTGTATGACTACCCGGGCAAGATCCTGTGGTCACGGCTGCGCCTGCAGCCCGATGGCACGGTCACCGGCTTCCGCGAAACCCGCGGCTGGGCCCCGGGTCGGCAGCTGTATTTCGCGATGCGTTTCTCGCGCCCGCTGACCGGCCACGCGTTGCACAACACCGAAACCGACATTGCCTACAAGGGCTTCCCGCCGCCGGGCCAGAACGACCCCACGCAGCGCCCGCAGATCGAAGGGCGGCAACTGGTGGGCACGTTCGATTTCGGCACGCTGGATGCGCCGCTGGTGGTCAGCGTGGCCATCTCGTCGGTGAGCGAGCAGGGCGCGATCGCCAACCTCAACGCCGAAGCGAAAGACCAGAACTTCGACCGCGTCCGCGCCGAGGCGAAGCAGCAGTGGCGCCAGGCGTTGTCCGCCGTGGAGATCGAGGCCCCCGCGCATGACCTGCGCAGCGCGTACACCGCGCTGTACCACAGCATGCTGGGCCCAACCCTGTTCATGGATGCCGATGGCCAGTACCGCGGTTCGGACAATGCCGTGCACCGCGCCGACGGCTACACCAACTATTCCACGTTCTCGCTGTGGGACACCTACCGTGCGCTGCACCCGTTGCTGACCCTGGTGCAGCCGGAAAAGCGCAACAGTGATTTCATCAATTCGCTGATCGCCCACCAGCAGCACAGTGCGTACGGCATGCTGCCGGTGTGGGCGTTCCACGGCCAGGAAACCTGGTGCATGATCGGCTACCACGCGGTGCCGGTGATCGCCGATGCCTACGTCAAGGGCATCCGCGGTTTTGATGCGGACAAGGCGCTGGATGCCATGGTGGCCACCGCCAACTACGGCCCGTATGACGGCATCGCGCAGTACCGCGAACTGGGCTGGGTGCCGATCGACGAAGAGGGGGAGGCCGCCAGCAAGACGCTGGAGTACGCCTTCGACGACTGGACCATCGCGCGCATGGCCGAGGCCATGGGCCGCAAGGACGTGCAGGCCACCTTCGACGGTCGCGCCGGCAACTGGCGCCACGCGTTCGACGCAGAGACCGGCTTCATGCGCGCGCGCAAGCGTGACGGCAGCTTCCGCACCCCGTTCGATCCGTCGGCCAGCGGGTACGGCACCGACTACACCGAAGGCAATGCCTGGCAGTATTCCTGGTACGTGCCGCAGGACGTGGCCGGGCTGGCCGCCGCACACGGTGGCAGCGAGAAACTGCTGGCCCGCCTGGACCAGGTGTTCGAGGCCAAGGTCGACCCGTCGATCTTCGAGCACATGGAAGACATCACCGGCCTGATCGGCTGGTATGCGCACGGCAACGAACCCAGCCATCACGTGGCGTACCTGTACGCCCATGCCGGGCAGCCGTGGCGCACCCAGGCGCGGCTGAAGCAGATCATGGACACCCAGTACGCCGACCGTCCCGATGGCCTGGCCGGCAATGACGACCTGGGCCAGATGTCGGCCTGGTATGTGTTTACCGCGCTGGGCTTCTACCCGGTGGCACCGGGCAGTGGCGAGTACATCATCGGTCGCCCGTTCCTGCCGAAGGCCACGTTGAACCTGCCCAATGGCAAGCGCTTCAGCATCGTCACCGAGGGCATGGGCAAGGGTCACCAGTACGTGGGCTCGGTGACGCTCAACGGCAAGCCGCTGCAGCGCACCTTCCTGCGTCATGCCGAGATCCTGGCCGGCGGCGAGCTGCGCTTCACGCTGCAGGCCGCGCCGAACAAGGCATGGCCGGGGGAGGGCGCGCAGGCGCCGTACTCGATGTCGCGCTGACCCGTGGCCGGGACCCGTCCCGCCCTTGCCGGGCAGGGGGTGTCCCGGCTCGCGAGGCCTGGGGTAGGGCCAAATTGGGATTTATGTCCAATTTGGCCAAAAGGCGTATGATGGGCCCATATCCCGCGCTGGAGCCTGCCATGACCCTGCCCCTGGACCTGCCCGGCCTTGAAAAGGCCACTGCATCGTCGGTAAAAACCCGTGGCTGGCCAAGCCTGATGCGCACCGTGCGCGAGAAGCAGGCCCTGGTGATCACCAACCACAACCACCCCGAAGCGGTGATCGTGGACATCAAGGCCTACCAGGAGCTGCTGGCCAAGGCCGCCGAAGCCGACACCGACGAGCGCGGCGGCGAGTTGGAACGGCTGCGCGCGCAGTTCGACGTGCAGTTGGCCAGCCTCAACCGCGACGGCGGGCTGGGCAAGGTGCTGGGCCAGCCGATCCGGCGCGGCAGGATCACCCCCGGCAAGTCGCTCTGACCGATGGGGCAGATACTGGTGCTTGCCGGCGTCAATGGCGCCGGCAAGAGTTCGCTGCTGGGAACCTGGCTGGAGGCCGATGGCCTGACCTGGTTCAATCCCGATTCCTTCACCCGCGCCCTGGTCCAGGCGGGCTGGGCGGCCGAAGAGGCCAACTCAGCCGCCTGGCACGAAGGCGCGCGGCGGCTGCGCACCGCCATGGCCGAGGGCAGCGATTTCGCCTTTGAAACCACCCTGGGCGGCAACACCATCGCGCGGCTGCTGCGGGAGGCGTGCGAAACCCATGACGTGGCGATCTGGTTCTGCGGCCTGGACAGCGTGCAGCTGCATATCGATCGGGTGGCCGCGCGCGTTGCCAAGGGTGGCCACGACATCCCGCAGGACAAGATTCACGCCCGCTACGACGCATCGCGTGAAAACCTGTTGGCGCTGCTGCCCCACCTGGCCGAACTGCAGGTCTACGACAACAGCGCACCGCTGGACGCGCAGGGCTGCGCCAACCCGCTGCCGCTGCTGCATTGGGACCGCCGCGGGCTGCACTACCCGGTGTCGGTGGCCGAGCTGCTGCATACCCCGGACTGGGCAAAGCCGATCGTCATGCGGGCGATGGAACTGCACGCCAGCGCGTCCTGACCCCTGCGCCGGGCGTGCGCTGCACACATCGCGAACACATTCGTATGCGCGGTCCTTACACCTGCCCGCCTACGGTGGACCTGGGTGCACTGGCACCCGTTTTTCCACAGGAGTTCACCATGCAGCAGCAGATCCCGGAAGGCACCTTGATTGTCGTCGCAGACGGCGGCTCGGCCCGCGTGTTCACCAACATCGGCAGTGGCCATACCCTGCAGCTCAAGCAGCAGGAGGCGCTGAAGCTGCAGGACATCAGCGCGCAAGGTGTTTCGGGGCAGGGTCCGTCCGGCTCGATGCCGCAGGACACCAGCATCGCGCAGATGAACGAAGCCACCTTCGCCAAGCAGCTTGCCGGACAGTTGAATGAAGACGCCCTCAACAACCGCTACGCGCACCTGGTCCTGATCGCCGACCCGCAGACTCTGGGGCGTATCCGCCCGCAGCTGCACAAGGAGGTCCAGGCCCGCCTGGTCACCGATATCGCCAAGGACCTCACCAACGCACCGCTTGAAGACATCCAGCGGGCGCTTGAGTCCCCGCGATGAGTTACACGCGCGCCTATGCCGCGCAGGAACCCAGCCGGGCCGCCATCGACGCGGCTCCCGGCTGGCAACTGCTGGAATTCGGCGCGCCGTGGTGCCCGCACTGCAGTGCCGCGCAGGCCCCCGTGAAGGACTGGCTGGAGGCAAGGGACATTTCCCATCTCAAGATCGAAGACGGCAAGGGGCGACCGCTGGGCCGGTCGTTCCAGGTGCGGCTGTGGCCGACGCTGGTGTTGCTGCATGACGGGCAGGAAGTGGCGCGGGTCGTGCGCCCGCGTGCGGATGCGGATTTGGCTTTGCTCAACAGGGCGGCGTATCTCTAAGTCGCCAGACTTCTTCATTAGAGGCTTGGACTACATCCACTCCAAAAGGCTCGCCTTTAGCAGCGGCCTAGTGATGAGGGGTCTGACGCGCAACTTAGTGCGATATGCCTACGAGCGTGAATCAAGCAATTCGCAGATCTCCGTCGCTATCTCGTCCACCGTGTGCGTTGTAGTGCTTCGTGCGACCTTGTCTGCAAGTGATGGGCTGAAGTCCATCACTTCTTGTTTTGTAATCTGATGCCATATTGGGAGAAGCACCTGCTCTCCTGACAGGGAGCGTGTGACAATTCCGTCTAGCTCATGGTTTGTCCAGCCCTTTCTAATGAAGGCGGGTGAAAGGACAACCAGTCCCACGCGACTTGACGCAAGTCCCTTGTCGATTTTTTGTCGAAGGCTATCTCCAATTCGAAGGGTCATTTCGTCATACCAGACCTTAAGGCCCTTCGAAATCAAGCAGTTGGCCAGCGTTCTTACGATCGCGTCCTTGTCCTCTGAGGCGTGCGAAATGAATACATCAAACGCGCCCTCACCCTTTGAAGTTGGATCAAATGGCGGATCTCTGACTAGTCCAGATAAATTATCAAGGCGGCGGCCAAGCGCGAGCTCGGAGGTGTCAAGCTTGAAAGAATCAGTGATGTTCAGCTTTTCCATAATCGTTGGCAATACTTGATGAATTATTCTCATGCCGACTAGAAGCTCATTCATATGAACATCGGGGTGAAGGCGGGAAGTGTTGAATCCGAGCGCCTCCGCTTCAGCGGCATGGCCCAAGCTATCACAGCAATCGTACACAAGGTTAAGTGGTTCGGCGCGGATCGCCACACCAGCGCGAAACGCACGTTCCTTTACGATTCCAAGCCATTTCTCGTAGTTGCTTATTACCTTGTGACGGTACTGGTGAGCGTTGACGCAAAGCGCATCGGGGAAATCTATCTTGCACGCTGCAAGGGACAGTAGGCAGGGCTCGATGTTCTCGGCGGGCGTGTCAAAGAGCTCAAGCTCATCGTCATTGTAAAGCTCGGAAATATAGGCCGCATAGAATCCATACAAGTCATTTAGCGCCTCGTACAGTCGCTTGATGAGGGATGAGTAGACGTTATTTTCAAGCGCTTCCAGGTAGTGCTCGTGCGAGTCATCATCAAGGGAATCAATCGGGCCGAAGTCAATTTCAACAGGAAACACTTTCGGAATTTTTACTCCTAGATCCCTGATTAAATTAAATGTCTCGGAAATCAGAATATCTCTGGTTTCAATGTCGCGCTGCAGGGGTGCTGTGTCGTATCCAGTCTCGGCGTCCTCCAGCGCAAAGTCGGCAAGGACGTGGATCATTCGTGCCCACTTCTCTGCTTGATCTACGGAGCCTGCCATCAACACAAATTCAGGATCAAGCCGGCCAATTCCAGATAATTCACGGAGCATGCCTTCAATCCTGTCAGGCATCTGTCTGCCATTTTTCCAAAGACGGACTTGGGCAGGGCTAGCGCCAATCAGCTCTGCCAAGCTCCGCTGCGTACAGGACAATGAGGTCATTGTCAGGTTCACAAGGGCTTTGGTGTCCATGTAGTCCCCTCTACAACTCATATCGGATAGATTACACGCGAAAGAAGTAAGTGGCAGTATTTGATGCTTAAAACCGCAGCCTCGAATGACGCAGTGATGGACGAAGCATGATGCTTCTGATTCACTGCCGGCTATGGATGTGGCCTCGGAATTCCTCACAACATGAAGTTCCGCGCTCGCAGGCCTTTCCCGTAAAGTTCTCTGCGAGGAGACTGCGGTCGTTAACGTATTCAGATCTTATGGCGCGGACTGCTACGGATGATGCTGTGAGCGCTCGCGCGGGGCTACGCAGAAGCGACTACGCTGGGTGATTAGGAGGGTGCTATGCACCGACCTTCGGTGGGTCAGGCCATCGTCGGAGCTGCCCTGCAATGGTCCAGCAAGCCGGCCATCCCCTGGCGATAGGCCGCCGGGTCCATCGCATCGGTGTCCTTCGGAATCCAGTACGCCTGCCCGCGGCGATGCAACGCGGCACAGGCCACGACCACGAACGCGTCCGTTTCCCGCACATGCACGACCTCGTTCCAGCGCAGGGACGCGGGTCGTTGTCCTGCCCGCGATACCTGCATGCCCTGGGCATCGAACTGCACCCGGTACGCGCCCTGCAATCGCTTGAAGCGCATCGACAGGGTGAGCCGGGCGAGGGCACGATTGAGCGGACGCCCGGTCGCCGTGCTGTCAGCCTGCTGCCGCGCCATCGTGCTGCGCAGCCGCGCAGCGAACGGGCGGGCAAGATGCCACGCCGGTACAAGCAGCAGCGCCGCCAGCGCAAGCGTGATCCCCGTTTCGAGGGTGGCGCCGCGATGGATCAGCAGCCAACCGGCGCCGCACGCCGGCAGCAGCATCAGCATCGGCAGGACCGCCCGCTGCTGCATACCGCCAAGACGCTCGGCCAGCGCATCGTCGCGGCGCATCTCACGTTCCAGTGCCTCATCCACCCAGTGGCGGGTGTGCGCAGCGGTAATCGTGTAGCGCAGATCCCCGCACGCTTCGCTCACCGCGCGCGGGTCCGGGGCAGGAAGGCCGTGGCCAGCCCCAGCAGCGGCAGGTACGAGGTGAAGTGGTAGATCCACACGATGCCGTGCACGTCGGCCAGCTTGCCCAGGCCGGCGGCGCCGAGGCCGCCGATGCCGAACATCAGGCCGAACATGAGGCCCGACACCATGCCCACGCGGCCCGGCACGGCTTCCTGCGCGTACACCACCAAGGCGGCGAACGCCGAGGACATCACCAGACCGATGGCCACGGCCAGCACTGCGGTGCCCATCAGGTTGGCGTAGGGCAGGGCAAGCGCGAACGGGGCCACGCCCAGGAAGGAAATCCAGATCACCGCCTTGCGCCCGATCCGGTCGCCCACCGGGCCGCCGATGAAGGTACCCAGCGCGATCGAGGCCAGGAAGATGAAGAGGTACATCTGGCTCTGCTGCACGCTCAGATGGAAGCGCTCGATCAGGTAGAAGGTGAAGTAGTTGGTGAAGGAGGCGATGTAGACGAACTTGGCGAACATCAACACCGCGATGACCGCGATGGCCTGGATCACCTTGCCTCGCCCCAGCCCGACCCCGGTGCTGCGCGCCAGGCTGCTCATCTTTGCCTGCCCGTGGCGGATGGTCCACCCGGTGAGCAGGAACAGCACGCCAACGGCCAACGCGGCAGCCAGCATGAACCAGGCAATGGAGCGCTGCCCATACGGAATCACCACCGCGGCTGCCAGCAGCGGCCCGATCGCCGAGCCGGTGTTGCCGCCCACCTGGAAGGTGGACTGTGCGGTACCGAAGCGCCCGCCCGAGGCCATCCGCGCCACGCGCGACGCTTCCGGGTGGAAGGTGGCCGAGCCCACCCCGACCACCGCGGCGGCCACCAGCAGCATCGGGTAACTGCCGGCCAGGGCCATCATCGCGATGCCGATGAACGTGGCTATCATGCCGCACGGCAACAGGTAGGGCAGCGGTCGTTTATCGGTGTACATCCCGATCCACGGCTGCAGCAGCGACGCGGTGATCTGGTACACCAGCGCGATCACGCCGATCTGGCCGAAGCTGAGCTGGAACTCGCTCTTGAACATCGGGTACACCGCCGGCAGCACCGCCTGGATCATGTCGTTGAGCAGGTGCGCAAAGGCGGCCGCGCCAACGATGTGGATCGCAAAGCCCTGGTTTGGCGCGGTGGCGGTGGCGGCGACGGGAAGCGGTGGTTGCGCGGGGGAAGGCGAAGTCATGGACGGTATCGGAAGCGGAGTGCGGTCAGTGGCACCCCGCATGCGCACCCGGGCGCCGCGGGGTCCCTGGCCCGTAGGTAAGGGGTAGCCAAGGATAGGCCGGTTACGGGGCGCCGTCCTGTGCCGGACCGGGCGAATGGCCGGCACATGGGCAGCATGTGCGCCGGCGCGGTAGCATGCGCCGGCCTTCCGTATTGCCAACGAGACATCCCATGGCCTTCCTTTTGCCTGTACTGGCCCTGGCCGTGGCCGTGGCGGGCAGCACTGCAGCTGCGCCCGACCTGCTGCAGCCCGGGCTGTATGCGCTGCAGCCCGACGCGCAGCTGCTTGCCGTCCCGGCAACCCCGCCGGCGGGAGAAAACTACCAGCAGCGCTACGCGCATGCCGTTCCGGCGGCGGCCGGGGTGCGCTATGCGTTCGTGTCGCGCGATCCGCAGGCAGGGCTCAACAAGCTGGTCTTCCTTACCGACCCGGCCTACCAGTACGACATCAACAGCGCCAACCTGCTGTGTCCGGCGTATGCATTCCCCGATTGGAACGCGCATTCGGAGGCGCAGCCTTACTGCCGCACCAACATCGGCGCCAACGACCGGGAAGCGGCACTGGACTGGACCTCCACCGCGTTCTGGGTGCGCTGGGCCGACCGCAAGCAGTTGCTGGGGGCGGTGCAGGTGCCGCCGCGGCGTGCACCCACCGCAGAGGAAGCCGGTGCCTGCGCCATCGCCGATGTCTGCGCGCCAGAGGCCTACGGGCGCCACATCAACCAGTACGAGGTGGTGCACTACAGCGACCGGTTCACGCTGCAGCAGCCGCGGCACTATGTGGATGTACTGCATGTCGGCACGGCAGTGCCCCTGCACGCGCAGGCCAACGACGCGGACGTTGTCGCGACGATTGCCGCCGGCAGCTTCCTGGCCGTGCTGCGCCGCACCCCGGCGTGGTACCAGGTCGAGCAGATCGCGCAGGACGGCAGCGCCGTGCGCGGCTGGATCGACCGCGATGCGTTGGCCCCGCTTGCCTGGGTGGCACAGGCGGCCGCCACCCCGGAGAGCAGGTTCCGTGCGGGCGTTGCGCAGGACGAAGACGGGGCCAGGCTGGCTGCGATCGAGGTACTGGACGCCCACACCGGCCAGCGGCGTCAGGTTCTGCGCGATTTCGAGGCCGATCCGGTCGGCGACGACGACGCGCTCCTGCAGGTGGTGGACGCCAACTTCGATGGCCACCCGGATCTGCTGGCACCGGGCATGTCCGGCGGTGCCGGCCCGAACAGCACCTTCAACGTATTCCTGTTCGACCCGGCCAGCGGCGCGTTCGTGCACGACGCCACGTTGTCGGCACTGCCACAGCTGTCGATCAATGCCCAAGACCGCACCCTTACCTCCGCGTCGCGCGGAGGCTGCTGTTCGCATGCCTCGGAAACCTACCGCTACCGTGACGGCGCGCTGCAGCAGGTGGGCAGTTGGGAAGAGACACTCTCCGCCGACGGGGAGTATGTTGAAACCACCCGCGGCACCTGGCGCAACGGGCGCATGCAGTACCGCACCACGCGGGCCCGCGCGGCGCCCGACGGGCCGTAACGCCGGTCTAGCCGGCGTACGCGGGAACGGCTTCGCGGGTCGATGGTGCGGCTTTCTGGCTGCGCCGCACCGCGCCGGGAGCACGCTCCAGCAACAACGGCGATGGCATCACGCACGCCGGGTGCATCCGGCAGAACCCATAGATCGCGCCAGCCAGGCCGATCATCAGGCCGGGCGTGAACGCGGCGCGGGTCAAGCCGCCGACCATGCCGTGATGCTCCTCGATCGATGAGATGACCTCGATGGCGGCGGTATCGACCTCGTACGGGCAGGCCGGGTCCAGTTCCGCCGCGCGCAGCAGCAGCTCGCGGGTGGACAGGTCGCCATGGCAGAGCGTGTGGCTGAAGCCCCACTTGCCGGCGGCATCCGCTACCGCGCGGCGCAGTCCGCGCAGGTGCTGTTCGCTGCCGGTGCGCGCATACAGGTCGGCATGGGCCAGGCCGATGCCGACACTGCCGTGGCACCAGGTCGGGAAGTTCTTCTGGCCGTCCTTCAGGTGGATGTCGCGCCAGCGTCCGGTGGCCGGCTCGAACAGGGCCTCCTGGAACGCGAATGCCGCCGCGGCCAGCTGCCGCCATTCCTCGCGTTCGGCGGCGGTGCCGGCGTCGGTCGCGGCCAGCCGCGCCAGCGACCAGCCGATGCCCATCGCCCCGTGGGCGAAGCCGCCGATGGGTTCGTCGAACTGCGGGCTTGGCCAGCGCGCCCCGTCACCGTCGACGATGGCAGCGGCCTGCACAACGCGCGCCACCCGCGCGGCCAGCGCGAGCCAGCGCGCTTCCCCGGTGGCATCGGCCAGCCCGATCAAGGGCAGGAGGGCGCCGCTGACGCCGTCCAGTATTTCGAACTTCGGCGACGCATCGAAACTGTGCCGCTCCAGCGACGCCGCGCAGTGCCGTGCGTCGTCGAGCAGGTCCCGGCGGTCCAGCATGTCGGCCAGCGCAAGCAGTGCCCAGATCCGCGAGCCTGCGCCGACGAACCCGCCGTCCATCTCCGAATGGTCCAGCCGCGACATGCTGGCCAGCACCTGGATCGCGCCCTCCAGGGCAGCGTCCAGGCCGGCAACCGGATCCGCACGTCCTGCCTGCACTTCCAGCCAGTACCCGGCCAGTGCGAACGCAATGCCGCCCAGCCCGAAGTAGGTGTCCGGGCGGACCGGTTGTACGGTCCAGCCGTTGGGCGTGATCTCCGGCGTGATCCAGGTCATCGAGCCATCGTCGCCCCGCACCGACAACCGCAGCAGGCTTTCCACCGCAGCGCTGGCCAGCGCGCGCCGACGCACGTCCAGGTTGTCGGGGCGGGGGTCGCGGGCAGCGTAGGAGTAGCCTTCGCGCGCTTCGGCGCGGGCCAGGGCATGTTGGTTCAGGTCGGTCGCCACCAGCGTGCTACGGATCGTGACGTCTTCCAGGTCGATGCGCATGTCGCGCCAGTTGGCGACCACGGCGCGGATCCGCTCCGACGCCACCGGGGCGGCGAAGATCGGGATGTCGCCATGCCGCAGGTCGTCGATCTCGCCCATGATGGCGGCCGGATCCGATGGCGCCGCACGCACCACCTGCGCATTACGCACCAGCAGATCCATCGCGCGCGCGACCGCCTTGGGCTCGTCATGCAGGGATGCCGGGTGCCACAGCATTCGCCCGATCTCGGCGTAGGCCATGGTCGGGCGGCGCACGTCACGCACCTGGCAGCCCTCGAAGGAGGCCAGCAACGGCATCAGTGCCCCCGACGCGTCCAGCGCACGCAGCCGCTGGCTGGCCTGCATGAAGCCTTCGCTGATCTGGTCCCAGTAGCGGGACACGTCCGGATGCGGCGAGGGATGATTCTGTGACGCGGCGAAGTCGGCGTCGACCATGCCCAGGCGCGGCCCGTCCGCCGGGTCCTCGACAATGACCGGTACGCGCACGCGCGGCTGCTCGCCCGGCAGGGCACCTGCGGCGGAGAGATCCACGCCGGCCATGCCCAGGCCAGCGGTGCGGAACGGCACGATGCCCGTGCGCAGGACCGAGTTCATCATCAGCTTCACGGCGATGTCGTACGCCTGCCCGTAGCCGGACGTTTCGATCTCGATCACCGGCGCGAACACGCTCTCGGCATCGACCACCACCGGCACCGGCCCGACCGCGATCAGGTTTTCCAGGTGGATGTCGGTCCCGCCGATCAGGCGCAGCACCGCCAGCCAGTGACCCAGCCCGCGGTAGTAGGTCTGCAGTTCCTGGTCACCGTCACAGTAGCGATGCGCGGCAAATGCGGCCCAGCCGTGGCTGCCGCGATCGATCACGCGCGGCACCCGCACCCGGTCCGGCACGTCGCCGAACACCGCGCCCAGGAAGGCGTCCAGCGTGGCGTCGATACGCAGCGAGCGCGGCTTGTACATCAGGTTGCCGCCTTCGAATGCAAGCCGGGCAACGGTATGCCCCTGCGAATGCAGGTCGCCCTTGCCCAGCGACACCGACAGCAGCTGGCCGGCCGGGCGCCCGAGCAGGGCAGGGAAGGCGTCGCGGTCGGCGACGATGCGCGCCGCCAGTTCTTCAACGGCGGTGCATTGCGCGGCCAGCATCTGCTGGAACCGCGGGCGCACCGCAGGGTAGCGCTGGTCCAGGTGAGCGCTGAAATCGGGATGGGTGGCAAGCTGCACGAACTGCGCAAACTGCCCCGCGTTGTCGGTCGCGGTGATGGCGCCGCTGCGGACCGCTGCGTGCAGCTCCAGCAGCAACAGCCGGTTGAGTTTCAGGTGGGCGTTTTCAAGCAGTGCGGCCTGGGCCTGGGCGTTGATCAGCGCAATTTCCGCGGCACTCAGGCCGGGGGCCAGGCTGTTCAGCCGTCTGGTCAGCGCGTCGCGCTGGTCTGCGGTGATGTGGTTGAGAACAAGAGCAAACGAATCGACTACGGTTGTGCCCGCCATTGCCTTCCCTGCGATAGTGTCCGGATGCGGCATTGCTGGAGACGGCGCGCAGCACCTGCGGCTGCGCGCCGGTACAGGCTAGATCAGCAACACATGCAGTGATTGATCACCGACATGGTGGTGGTGCAGTTGCCGGTGCCGCCGGTCACCATGGTGGGTGCCATGGCGGTCAGCGCGGCATCGGTTGCGTCCTGGCCGTAGATGAAGAGCGAACCCGCCGGATTCTCGCAGCCGTCGACGCTGTCTGCGCCATTGAGCCAACCTGCAACGACGTTGTCATTCAGTTCCATTCCGCTTTCTCCTGTTGATCAACAATGAAGCGATCAAGGCGCCAGGACGAAGCTGGCGCCTCTGGGATACGGCCATTCCATGGCAAGGCGAGGACGCCTGGCGATACGGAGTGACGATGGTCAGGCCGCATTTCTAAGATGCACATAATTGTTTGTCAGGTCAAACTGAGAAATGGTGCTCAGAACCATTCCGTATGTGCGCTCGTGACCGTGTAGGAAAATACCTACTCCGCAGTGCGATGCGGTGCTGCAGCATCGACGGGTCAACGGATGGACGAGGCCAATATCACCTGGGGATATTCACTCGATGGCGGAAAATGCACGCCTGTGAGGACCCACTGTTGTGAAGCAGCGCGCTGATTATGTCGGCGGCCAGCAGCCTGCTGACCAGAGAAACCCGGAAAGGGTGTCGCATGCCCCGCAACCCGGAGTGCCGGGCTGCGGGGAAGCGCGTGGCGGTGTTACCAATCGGTCGGCGCGTAGTCTTTCAGGAACTGGCCCCAGACGTGCTCGCCGGTGTTGATGCCATGGATGATCGGGTCAACGATGCGCGCGGCACCGTCCACGATATCCAGCGGCGGATGGAAGCGCTCTTCCTGCACTTTCTTGGCCGCGATGTCCGCCGGATCCTCGTCGGTCACCCAGCCGGTATCCACGCTGTTCATGTGGATGCCGTCGTTCTGGTAATCGGCCGCCGAGGTGCGCGTCATCATGTTCAACGCGGCCTTGGCCATGTTGGTATGCGGATGCCGGGTGGTCTTGAAGTTGCGGTAGAACTGCCCCTCCATCGCCGACACGTTGACGATGTGCTTGTCGCGGCCCGGCGTGCGCAGCATCAGCGGCTTCAACCGCGCGTTGATGATGAACGGCGCGATGGCATTCACCAGCTGGGTTTCCAGCAGTTCCACCGACGGCACTTCGGCCATCAGCATGCGCCAGGAATTGCGTCCGCGCAGATCCACCTGCTGCAGGTCCTGGTCCAGGCGGCCGTCCGGGAACAGATGCTGCTGGGCCACCAGCTCATCCTCCAGCAGCGGCACCTGCGACAGTTCGGCGGCGCGGGTGAGGCCGTTGGCACCGTTGAAGCCCTGGTCCTGCACCACCGGCAGCGACGCAGTCGACGTTGCGCCCAGCAGCTCGGCGCTGCGCAGGCCTTCGTAGTCGCCGATCAGCTTGCGCAGCGTCTCCGGAACCTCGTGCAGCGCTGCGGTTTCGCCGGCCATCATGTGCGCGTAGAACTGCGGCGGGCGACGCACGGTCTGGCAGGCGTTGTTGATGATGAAATCCAGGCGCGTGCGCGTGGCCAGCAACTCGTTGCAGAACGCTTCCACGCTGGGGGTGTGGCGCAGGTCCAGGCCATAGACCTGCAGGCGGTGGCCCCACTCGGCGAAGTCCGGCTCTTCGGCGTACCGGGCGGCCGAATCGCGCGGGAAGCGCGTGGTGACGATCAGCTCGGCGCCGGCACGCAGCAGCTTCAGGCCGGCCTGGTAGCCGATCTTGACCCGGCCACCGGTCAGCAGCGCAACGCGGCCGTGCAGGTCGGCGGTCTCGGTACGCTTGATGAAGTTGAGCTCGGCGCAGGCCGGGCACATCTGGTCGTAGAAGTGATGCAGCTGGGTGAACTTCTGCTTGCACACGTAGCAGTGGCGCAGCTCCGGCGAATGCACCGGCTCCGGGGTCTCGGCGGCGTTCTCGCCGTTGCTCGCGTCATGCAGCCCGGCGGCGTGCGGCGGGAAATAGTTCGGCGTACTGAAGACCGGCTTGCGACGCAGGGCGCGGATACCGGTCTGCTCCAGCAGGGCTTCGGCCTTGGCCACCTTTTCCTGGTGGCGCTGCTTGGCCTGCTGCTTCAGCTTCTGCCGGCGGGCCTTGGGTTCGGGGTGGTAGACCTTGGCCACCACCTGGTGCAGGCGCACGCGGTCGGCCTCCGGCAGCGTGTCGAGCACGGTGCGGTCGGCCTCGATCGCCTCCAGCAGGTCCAGCGCGGCGCGCAGGCGGTCGGTCAGGGGCAGGTCGTCGGCGTCGAGGGGTGGGGCGATGGTATTCAAATCGGGTCCGGATAGCGCGATGGCTGGCGTGGGGCGGGCGCGCAGGGCGCACATTTGGGGCGCTATTGTCCCTGATCCTGGGTCTGGTTGCCCAAACGAGGGGTCAGAGGGATGTTCGCGAGCCTCTTCTGGGGTCGAACGGGCCGGGCGCCGGGCCTGGAGCGCGCTGGTGGGGCTATGATCGCGGCCTTGGCAGGGAACGCCCAAGGGGGCACTTATGGACGCCATCTCGCGTCAGGTTGGATGTGAAGGCAGCAGCGAGGGGGCTGAGCTTACCTTCTCTTGGCTGCACGCCAAGGTTGCGGGGTACGTTGCCCACAGCCTGACCCCACGGCCGTCCCCATGGGAGCGGTACGCGCTGTGGGTTGCCTTGGGGGCCGCCGGCATTGGCTTGCTCGTCGCGGCACTGTCCCCGCAGGTGCTCGCGCCAGCGTCGGCCGCAGTGGCATTGCGTGCATGCCTTGTTATTGAGCTGGCGGCGTTCGCCGTGTACCTGGTTCTGATGATCGCGCGCGAGCTACCTCAATTTCGCAAGCCTCGTCTCACCCATGCAGCAGAGATGGATTCCGACTTCGCCTATTGGCAGGGCATGGTGAACGAACTTCGCCTGTTCCCGAGATGCCAACGGGAAGCGAAGCTGCGATTCGCCAGCGCGTTGCGGATGCGAATGAATGAGCGCATGGGCCTGCTTTACGGTGGCATCCAGCGACTGGGCATCTTTCCGGTGCTGATCGCCCTCTATCTTCAGTTCCGCACGTGGAAGTGGGGCGACTGGGCGGCAGCGTTCGACGTCAATCTCGTGGCTGGCCTGCTGATCTGGATGATGGTGTTGCTGTATGCGGCAGGCTGGCTCCTGATCGGGCTCCGCACCAGACTGGATACTTACGTGCATTTACTGGAGAGCGCGCTTCAGGAAGAGATCGATGGTGCAGTCGGGCGCTGAGCAGGGGCTGGCAACGCGTCGCCGCAGAGCCGACAGCTGCCCTGCAAGCGGCCCATTAGCGGGCGTCGGCCGCTGCCCCCGGGTCATGCAGGCCGCGCAGCTTCTTCTTGTTGATCTTGCCTACGCTGGTGCGTTCAATCGCATCCACGAAGCTGACACGGTCTGGGATCGCGAAGCGGGAGATATCGCCTGAGCGGCTGCGCGCTGCGACCAGTTCGATGATCTCGGCTTCGGTCACTTCGCTACCGGCGTGCCTGACCACCAGCGGCAGCGGCCGCTCGCCCCATTTCTCGTCGGCGACACCAATCACCGCGACTTCGTTGACCGCCGGATGCAGGGCAATGATGTCCTCCAGGGCGAGCGAGGAGATCCACTCGCCACCGGTCTTGATCACGTCCTTGATGCGATCGGCGACGCGCAGGTAGCCGCCGGAATCGATGTTGCCGATGTCCCCGGTATGCAGATAGCCGCCAGCCCACAGGGCCGCCGACGCGTCCGGGTTGTGCAGGTAGCCCTGGGTAAGCCAGGGCGCACGCACCACCACTTCGCCGGTGGCCACGCCATCGTGGGCCACGTCGTGCATGTCTTCGTCCACGATGCGCAGGTCGACCAGCGGCACCGGAATGCCGGCCTTGGTGCGCAGCGACAGCGCCTCGTCCGACCCCGCCGCCACGGCGTTGGCATCAATCTGGGCAAGGGTGAGCAGGGGGCAGGTCTCGGACATGCCGTAGCCGCCGAAGATATCGATGCCACGGGCCAGCGCCTGCTGCGCCAGTGCGCGGGGCAGGGCCGCGCCGCCGATGATGACTTTCCAGCCGCGCAGATCGGTGTCGGCCGCGTTGGGATGGCCCAGCAGCATGTGCAGGATGGTGGGCACGCAGTGCGAGAAGGTCACCTTCTCGCGGGCGATCAACGCCAGCAGCTGCCCCGGCAGGTAGCGACCGGGGTACACCTGTTTGATGCCCATCAGCGTGGCCACGTAGGGCAGGCCCCAGGCGTGGACATGGAACATCGGCGTGATCGGCATGTACACATCGTCGCGGTGCAGGCGGCCCTGGGTGGCCGCACTGCCCAGCGCGGCCATCCCCGCCAGCGAGTGCAGGACCAGCTGCCGATGGCTGAAGTAGACCCCTTTGGGCAGGCCGGTGGTGCCGGTTGTGTAGAACATCGTGGCGCGGGTGTTCTCGTCGAAGTCCGGGAACTGGCTCACCGGCGTGGCCGCACGCAGCCCGGCCTCGTACTCGGTCACGAAACCGGCCGGCAGCGGCTGGCCGGCCTCATCCTCCAGCAGGATTCGCGTGCGCAGATCCGGCAGCTGCGCATCGATGCCTGCCAGCACCGGCAGGAAGGCGCGGTTGGCAAGGATCACGCGCGCGCCGCTGTGGTTGAGGGTGTAGGCAATCTGCTCGGGCGCCAGCCGGATGTTCACCATCATCAGCACCGCACCGAGCATCGGAACCGCGAAGTAGCTTTCCAGATAGCGGTTGCTGTCCCAGTCCATCACCGCCACGGTATCGCCGTGCTTGACCCCCAGGGAGGTCAGCAGCCCGGCCAGCTGGCCGATGCGCGCCTGCAATGTGCGGTAGTCGAAGCGCACGTTGTCGCCGTAGACGATCTCCTGCTCGGGACGCACCGCCAGCGGCGTGAGCAGCAGCTGCTTGATCAGCAGCGGGTAGGCATGGGCGTCGGGG
The DNA here is from genome assembly GCF_040548725.1 of Stenotrophomonas sp. 2619. NCBI lineage: Bacteria > Pseudomonadati > Pseudomonadota > Gammaproteobacteria > Lysobacterales > Lysobacteraceae > Stenotrophomonas > Stenotrophomonas sp. 2619. The sequence goes on from NZ_JBEPSF010000003.1 coordinate 213,091, forward strand.
GCGGATGCATCTGCGGGCGGGGAAAATGACATGGGGGGATTCCTGGTGGGGCGCGTGTCAACGGCTGCGGGCGGCGGGAATGGACAGCTGCTCACGCAGCAACGGTGCTTCCGCGCGCGGGGTGGGCTGGATGCGTGCGTCCTGCGGCAGGGCGCGGGCGGGATCCTCAAGGTGATCCCACACCTGGTCCATGGCCGCGAACATGTAGGGCAGCAGCGGCACGTAGCGCGCCCGGTAATCGGGGAAGGCCAGCAACGAGTCGAAGTGCTGTGCGCTATCCACCTGCCAGTACGCGATCTGCGCCCCCGCCTTGCGTGCGAAGCCCACGTAGCGATCGCTGGTCATGCTGACCGGCACCAGCCCGTCGTCGCGGCCGTGCATGACCACGATCGGCAGGCCGCGACGTGGGGCCTTGGCGGCCGCCTCGGTGATGCCCGCGCGTACCCGGCGGGCATCGGGGCCGTCGCCACGGCCGAGCGTGCGCAGGCAGTTCAGTCCGCGCAGCGGATCCTCTGCCGCGGCGTTGCCATCCACCAGCAGCACGCCGCTGCCCGGCGGGATGCCGCTGCCTTCGCTCCACCAGGTGGCACGCAGCGCCGCCGCGGCCGGGCCGGGGGTGCCGTCAGCGGCCGCGGCCGAGAACCGGTACCCACAGGGATGCTCGCCCGCCCCAAAGCGCCCATAGGCCGAGGCATAGGTCACTGCGATGGCGCGCCACAGATCGAACCCGGTCGAGAACGCGCCCGCCCGAAGCGCGGCGTCGCTCAGGCCTGCGTCGGCCAGTTGCTGCCGTGCGGACAGGGCCTGTGTGGCGGTGTCATCGCCCTGCACCTGGCCGGCGGCTTCCAGCAGGGCGCACCGCTGGCTACCGGCTGCCGCGGCCTGTGCGTGCAGCGGCGGTTGTGGCAGATCCTGCTGTGTCAGCAGCGCGCAGGGCATCAGCAACGCGGCCTGGGTGACGAAGTCGTACAGCGGCGGCGCGCCGGCCACCGAGACATTGGGCTCGCCGGCCACCATCGCATCGAACCAATCACCGTCGATCTCCGCGGCACGCAGCACCGCGCCACCGCCGTTGGAGACGCCGACACCCAACGTGCGCGTCGTGGCCGGTGTGAACGGGGCGGCGTCGGGGTAGGCGCGGTCCAGCGCCTGCAAGCCGAACTGCAGCGCCTGCAGCAGATGCCGGCCCCAGTCGGCCTCCGGGTTGTCGCCCGAATGCGCGTGCTTGAACGCAATGCCGTGGGTAGCGTGTGGCGTGGCAGGAACGAAGGCCAATGCGCCCTGGGAGGCAAGGGTGCCGTCGGCCTGCACGCCAACCTGGGCGTCCAGGTCGTAATAGTCGCTACCGGTGCCCTTGTCGGTATACGCCACGGCACAGCCGTGCGCCAGGCCCCAGCTGCCGGCCACCGCAATGGCGCCGTAGATGCCGCGCGAGCCGGAGGAGGCGGCGACCACCAGGCAGCGTCGTGCGGCATCGAAGGAATCGGGCACCTGCACCAGTACGCGATGCGGGTGGCCGGCGCCGGGAATGCGCGCATAGGCCGAGAACTCGCGGCCGGGTACCGACTGCAGCGTGCCGTAGACATCGCCGAACCCGCCGCCGGGGGTCAGGTCGGCAATCCCGCGCCAGCTGCTCCAGATCGCGCGGCGCCGGGCCTCCTCGGCCGTGGGTTGGGTCGCATTGGCAAACGCCGGCGCGGTGGGTGAGCGCAGGGCGTCGATTCCCAGCCCGGCAACCAGCAGGTCATCGTTGCCGCGATGCGCGGTTTCCCGCCACTGCTCGAACACGGGAGCTGCAGCGGTCGAGCGGGGCGCGGCGGCATCAGCGACGGAGATGCCGCCCGGCAACAGGGCCAGCGCGGCGCACAGCGGAGCAAGGGAGCGATGGATGTTCATGGCGCCACCGTAGCAAGCCCGTCAGCACGCGCCAGCGTACCTAGGTACCCGTGCCGAGCCGTGGGCGATTTGCTAACCTCGGCTGGACATGCCGACCCTGCTCATCGCCGACGACCATCCCTTGTTCCGCGCGGCACTGCATCGCGCGGCCGAGGAAGCCGTTGCCGATCTGCAGATCAGCGAGGCCGATTCCCTGCACAGCGTGCTGGAGGCACTCGAGAGCCAGCAGATCGACCTGATGCTGCTGGACCTGCATATGCCGGGCAACCACGGGCTTGCCGGGCTGGCAACCATACGTGCGTTGCAGCCGGGGCTGGCGATCATCATCGTGTCGGCCAACGAAGAGCCGCACGTGATCCGCCGTGCCATCGACCTGGGCGCTGCCGGTTACCTTCCCAAGAGTTCGGGGCTGACCGACCTGCAGTCGGCGCTGCTGAGCGTGCTGGAAGGCGAACGCTGGATCCCCGCGCTGCTGCGCGAGCCGGTGGCGCGGGTGGCGCCCTTCAGCAAGGACGCCGACCTTGCCGCGCGCCTGTCCAGCCTGTCGGCGCATCAGTACCGGGTATTGAGCCTGGTCGCCGAAGGGCTGCTCAACAAGCAGATCGCCGACCGCCTGGGCGTGCAGTTGCGCACGGTCAAGGCGCACATGACCCGCATCATGGGCCGGCTGGGCGTACGCAATCGCGCGCAGGCCATCCGGGTGCTGCACGAGATGGGGCTGGCCGATCCCTCGCGGCAGATCGAAGAGGCGCAGGACGCCTGAGCCCGCGTCAGGCGGTGGCCGGGCGGGGCGTGGCCAGCAGGTGGTTGATGGCCCAGCGCAGCGCCAACGGCTTGAACGGCTTGTTCAGCAGCGACAGACCCACCTCGCGCACCGCGTCGCGGGTGTCGCTGCCGGTATCGGCGCTGAGAATCACCGTGGGTCGTGGCCCATGCGCGGCGGCAAGGCGCGTCCACAGCGCAACCCCGGTGTCGCCATCGTCAAGGTGGTAGTCGAACAGCCACAGCGCGGCCTCATGTGCACCCGTGCCGACATCACTGGCGTCGCGCACCGCGACAACCTCGCAGCCCCAGGCAAGCAGCATCTGTCGCATGGCCTCCAACGCGTCCGGGTCGTTGTCGACCACCAATACGCGGATGCCCTTGATGGTGCTGGTACCGGCCGCAGGTTCCATGCGCGGCGCGGCGGGCGCAGTGGCGTGTGCCACGGTGATGGAGAAAGCCGAGCCGCGATCCACTGTGCTGTGCAGTTCCAGTGGTGCGTGCAGCAGGTCGGCAATGCGATGGGCGATGGTCAGCCCAAGGCCCAGGCCCTGGCCGTTGCTGCGGTCGCCGCGGTGGAACTCCTCGAACACCACCGCCTGCTGCTCCGCGGCGATGCCCGGGCCGCTGTCATGCACGCTGATCGACAGCATGTCGCCGCGGCGACGCACGCCGAGCAGCACGCCGCCGCTGCGGGTGTAGCGGATGGCATTGGCCAGGAAGTTCTGCAGCACGCGGCGCAGCAGCAATGGGTCGCTGTGCACCCAGGCGCGGGTGCGGACATGGCGGAACTGCAGGCCGCGCGCCGCTGCCAGCACGGCGAATTCCTGCGCCAGCGGATCCAGCACGCTGGCCAGCGCGAACGGGCGCGGATCGGCGACCAGCCCCCCGGCCTCCAGCCGCGAAATATCGAGCAGGCCCGACAGCAGGTCATCGGTGGAATCCAGGGCGCCGCGGATCTGGCGCAGGAAGCTGTCCAGGAACTCGGATTCAATATGCTGGGACATGGCGTCGGTGAGCAGCTGCGCCGCGTGCAGGGGCTGGATCAGGTCGTGGCCGACGGCGGTGAGAAAACGGGTCTTGGCCACGTTGGCGCGCTCGGCTTCGTGCACGGCCTGCTCCAGCCTGGCGGTGCGGTCCTGCACGCGGCGCTCCAGGGTTTCGTTACTGCGCTTGAGTGCATCCTCGGTGCGGCGGAAGGCGGTGACATCGGTGAACGTGGCCACGTACCCGCCGCCCGGCATCGGGTTGCCGCGGATTTCCACGATGGTGTTGTCCGGGAAGATCCGTTCGGACAAGTGCGGGGTCGCCCGGCGCATGTGCGCAACGCGCCGTTGCAATGCCTTGTCGCGGGTATCGCCGGGGCTGTCGCCGATCTTCAGCTGGCCCAATGCCCACGCGGTGAGGTTGACCACCGGCTGCCCCACCTGCAGCAGTTCCGGCGGGAACTTGAACAGCGCGGCGTAACGGCTGTTCCAGGCCACCAGCTGCAACTGGGCATCCACCACGCTGATGCCCTGGCTCATGTTCTCCAGGGCCGCTTCCAGCAGGCGCTGGTTGAAGCGCAGTACCTGGGTGGCCTCGCCGACGGCGCGGGTGACCGCGTCCAGCGGCGCGGCGCCGCCGTCGCGCGCGGCCTCCACCAGCAGCCGCGCCATGCCAGCGCCCACCACGGCGGTGAGCTCGCGTTCGATGGCGGTGACCCGTTCGTCATCCAGCATCTGCCCGGCGTGCCCGTCCATCAGCTGGCGTGCCCGCTCCGGGCCGAGGAAGCGTCCGGCGGTCTTGCGCATCGACGCGGCGGCAACCGCGTCCCGCTGCCGCGGCAGCGAAGGGCGCACCGCGCGCGACACCAGCACAACCGTGGCCAGGTTGACCGCCAGGCTGGCGCCCATGCTGATGGCGATGTGGCCCGGCTGCATGCGCAGCGAGAACATCGCCAGCCAGTGCAGCCCCTCGGGGCTGGCCGACGGCGGCGCGGCCGGAATCACCATCGGCAGCAACACCAGCCACAGCCAGACCAGTGAGCCCAGCACGATGCCGGCGATGATGGCCGGGGAGGGCGTGCGCGGGCGATATACCGCCAGCAGGACCGCCGGTGCCAGCTGCGAGAGCGCGGTGAACGACATCAGGCCGAAGTCGCTGAGCGCCTCGGTGCCGCTCATCGCGCGGCTGTACAGCCACGACATCAGGAACACGGCAACGATGCCGGCGCGACGGAAGGCCAGCACGCGCGGGCGCAGGTCGGCGCCGGTATTGAAGCCGGTCACGCCGCTCAGCAGACGCGACCCCACACCGTGGTTGCCGAGCATGATCGACAGCGTCAGCCCGGACAGGATCATCATGCCGGTGGCGGCGCTCAGGCTGCCCAGGTACGCCAGCAGCGCCAGCACGTGGTGGCCGCGTTCCTGGGGCAGGGCCAGCACATACAGGTCGGGCGACATCGACGGCGGCAGCTGCGCGGCACCGGACAGCGCCATCGGCACCGACGGCAGGCCGATCAGCAACAGATAGAGCGGGAACAGCCAGCGCGCCGTCTTCAGGTCCGACGACTGGCGCAGTTCGACCACGCCCACATGGAACTGATGGGGCAGGGTGAAGGCGGCCATCGCGCCGAGCGCGACCATGGTAAGGAAATCCGGAATGACCGCCGGCGGCGGCAGATGCGCCATCTTGTCCAGCAGGGGTGTGCCGGCCTGGTGCACCGACAGCCCGGCATACAGGCCAATGGCCAGCAGCGCCGTCAGTTTCAACAGCGATTCCAGCCCCAGTGCGACCACGATGCCGCGGTTGTGCTCGGTGGCCGACGCCTTGCGCGCCCCGAACAGCAGGGTAAACGCGGCCATGGTCAGGGCGAACCAGAACGATATGTCCAGCTGCCACCCGACCGGCGCGAACTGGTCGCCCAGCAGGGCACCGAGGCCCTGGCTGACCGCCTTGAGCTGGAGCGCGATGTACGGAATGATGCCGAACAGGGCCACCAGGGTGATGGTGACGCCCAACCCCTGGTCGGTACGCAGCCGCGCGACCACCAGGTCGGCGATGGTGGCGCTGTTGTGTTGCTTGGCCAGTCGCCCGAGCCGCGCCAGGAACGGCAGGCCGAAGGCGAAGATCAGCGCCATGCCGATCAGTGTGGGGGGTATCGGAAAGCCCCATTGCACGCCCTGCGAGGCGGCCCCGTAATACGTCCATGCCGTGCAGTGCACGCCCAGCGACAGCGCGTAAATGGCCGGCCAGAGTCTGGAAAGGCGGTGCCCCTGGCGCTCCCCCCACAGGGCGACGCCGAACAGCAGCACGGTCCACGCGATGCAGGCGATCAGGACGATGGTGGGGGTCAACATCGCTCCAGTGTAGAGAGAACCGCAGCCGCCGGGCAGTAGGCCGGCGCGGTGGGGTGGGGCACTGCGGCGCTAGGCGCTGAGCACGATCAGCGAGAGCTGCTCGGCGACCAGCGCCACGTCGTCGCCGGGGACAACCTCCACGGTCTTGTGCTGGGTCAACAGCCATTGCCCGGGGTTGCGCGGTTCCAGTGCCACCAGCCGCGAGCGCACCCGGACCTCGGCACCCCTCGGTACCGGCGCCAGAAAGCGGACCTTGTTCAAGCCGTAGTTGAGTACGTGGGCGATGCCGGGGAAGCCGGTCAGTGCGGCCACATCGTCTTCGACGGTGAGCGAGAGCAGAAGGAAGCCATGGGCGATGGTCTGACCCCCGGGCAACTCCGCCTGTGCGCGGCCCGGATCGACGTGGATCCAGTTGTGGTCGCCGGTGGCGTCAGCGAAGGCATCGATCCGCGATTGCGTGATGTGCGTGCTGCCACCCACGCGCTCGGTTGCGGCCCACTTCCCCAGCGCCTGCAGCCCGGCCGGCAGTTCATCCACCCAGGGGGCGGCGCTCATGGCACGCGCTCCAGCAACGCCAGGACCGCATCCCGCGCCGCAGGCTCGGACAAGGTCGGCGCATGGCCGACGTCCGGCACCTCGACCAGGCGCGCGGATGGGGACGTCGCGGCCATCTTGCGTGCCACATCGGCCGGCAGGATGTCCGACAGCGCCCCGCGAACCACCAGCACCGGTACGCGCGCCGTCAGCCCACGCACCGCGCGCCACAGCACCGGGCGCAGCAGCCACAGCACCCAGGGCCGCGTGGTGCGGACGATCGCCGGGTCGTAATCGAGCTCCAGCAGCCCATCGTCGCGCTGGCGGAAGGTGTTTGCGGCCATGGTCCGCCAGTCGTCCGCAGTGAAGCGCGGGAAGGAGGCCTTGCCGATGGTTTCCACATAGGCCGTGGCCTGCGCCATGTCCATCGGCGGCACCGGCTTGCCTGCGTACTTGCCGATCCGCGCCAGGGCCTCGCGCGGCACCTTGGGGCCGGCGTCGTTGAGCACCGCGGCAGCAATGCGGTCGGGTGCACGGGAGGCGAGGGTGATGGTGACCAGCACGCCCAGCGACGTACCGATGAAGACCGCCTTGTCGATGTTCTGCGACTGCAGCAGCGCCACCATATCGTCGGCATACGCGCGTGGGTTGTACCCGGACGGGTCCGGCGCACGCGCCGAACGTGCACGCCCGCGCAGGTCAACGGCAAGTACCCGCCAGCCGACGGACGTCAGCGCGTGTGCAAGGGCATCGAAGTCGGCCGCATTGCGGGTCAACCCCGGAATGCAGACCACCGTGCCACGGGGCGGTTGCCCCGCGGCCGGTGCATGGTCGCGCGCATGCAGGCGCAGGCCATCGTTGCTGTTCCAGTACAGATCATCGTAAGACGGCGTCATGCACAAGCTTCCTAGAAATCGTAACGGACGCTGAGGCTATATTGGCGCGGCGGCCCGTAGAAGCCAATGAGCGTGCCAACCGCCGGAATGTTGTAGCCGGTGGTGCGGTATTCCTTGTCGGCCAGGTTGGTGCCCTGCAGCGAGAAGGTCCAGGCATCGTCAAGCCTCCAGATCACCCCCGCGTTGACCAGTCCGTAGCCATCCTGGCGGATCACCGGGCTCAGGTCGGTGGTCGGCCACACCTCGCTCTGGTAGCTGTAGCCCACCCGTGCGGACAGGTTGCCGCCGTTGGACAGATCGGTGCGGTATTCCACGTTCAACGCACCCGAGAACTCCGGTGCGTTGGTGAACTTCATCTGCTTGGCCACGTTGACGCCGCGGTCCATGTACTCGTCGTACTTGGCATCCAGCCAGGCCAGGTTGCCGGAGATCAGCCAGTGCTGGCTGGGCAGGTACTGGTACTCGATTTCCAGCCCGTTGATGGTGCCGGCGCCGGCATTGGTGAAGTCGCCGAAGAAGGCGTCATTGATACCGTCGCCATTGGTATCGATGCCGGTGAACACCGACAGCTGGATATCCTTGTACTTGTTGTGGAAGGCCGACAGGTTCAGGAACAGGCGCTGGTCGAGGAAGGCCATCTTGCTGCCGATCTCGAGACTGTCGACGGTCTCGTCGTCGAACGGCTCGGCCGAGCGCGGCACGGCCACGGCATTGGCACGGATGTTGTAGCCGCCCGACTTGAAACCGCGCGTCGCCAATCCGTAGACCATGATGTCCGGGGTGATCTGGTAGTCCAGCGACACCTTCGGCGAGACGTTGGTGAAGTTGGTTTTCTTGTCGAAATCCGCCGCCACCGCGATGGGTCTGCTGAAGGTCGCATCGGCGTAGAAGCGGTTCAACACGATCGCGCGCTTGTCCTCGTCGGTGTAACGGGCGCCGACGTCCAGCTTCAGCTTGCTGGTCAGGTCGAACGTCCAATCGGCATACAGCGCGATGCTGTCGGTCAGTACCTTGCCGCGGGTATCGCCGAACTGCAGGTTGAAGAAGTTGTTGCGGATCTGGCCGCCGGCTTCACCGCTGAACTGGTACAGGCCCACCACGCCGCGCCCCCTGCCACCGGCATCATAGTTGAGCTGCACCTCGTTGCTGACCTGGTTGTCGGTGTAGGCGCCGCCCACATCGGCCAGCTTGACCGGCGTGCTGTCGAAGTCGATGTTGGCGTCGCTGTCCGACTCGCGCTTGGCCACCACGTACTTCAATGCAAGGTCTTCGTTGGGACGCCAGTTCACCGTTGCCGAGGCGCCCTTGGTCTCGACGCTGTTGAGGTTGCGCATGCCCGAACGGATATCGTAGCGGTCATCCATCGGCGGATACGCCGGGGTGAACGGGTTGGGCGCCAGCATCTTGGACCCGCGCATGCCGGACTGGTCGTCGATCCAGTCCAGGGCGAACTGCACGTCGAAATCGTCGCCGGCGTACGCACCCACGTTGAGCCGCGCGGCATTGATCTGCTTGTCACTGACCGGCTGGTCATTGAATGTATTCTCGCCGAAGCCGTCGCGGTTCATGCTGGCCACCGCCACGCGCGCGCGCAGGCCGCTGTCGGCACCGCCCACCGGCCCGCCGATGGCCGCCTTGGCATCCAGTTGACCGTAATTGCCCACGGTGATCTGGGCGAAGCCTTCGTTCTGGGTGGGCAGGCCACGCGAGATGTACTTGATCGCCCCGCCGATGGTGTTCTTGCCATACAGCGTTCCCTGCGGGCCGCGCAGCACTTCGATGCGCGACACGTCGAACACGTCCAGCAACGCCCCCTGCGGCCGTGCGATGTAGACGTCGTCGAGGTAGATGCCCACGCCAGGATCGGCGCCCCAGGTGGGATCGGACTGGCCGATGCCGCGGATGTAGGCGGTGACGGTGCTGCTGGCGCCGCGCGCGGCGTAGATGGTCAGGTTCGGCACCTGACCATCCAGGTCGCTGATGTCCTGGACATTCATTTTGTCCAGCGCCTCGGAGGTGAAGGCGGTGACGGCCACCGGCACCTCCTGCAGGGTTTCCTCGCGCTTGCGCGCGGTTACCGTGACGCTGTCCAGCGTGGTGGCCGAAGCGGTCTTGCCTGCCGCCGGTGCGGCGCGGGGCGCCTCCTGTGCCAGTACCGGCCCGGAGGCCAACAGCGCGCCGATCATCAGGCTCAAGCAATTCCGTTTCATTCGGTCCTCCCCCAAGGCATCACGTTGCGGATGGCCCATTGCCACCCATGGAGCCTAGGCTAGCGGTGCCATGGCGCACCGGCGAGTGGACCTAGGTCCAGTCGGCAGCGATCGCCAGATCCGGATACTGGGCGCGTCCTCACCTGGAAGCGCCGTATGTCGTTACTGATCGTACTTGCAGCGCTGGGGTTCCTCATCCTGGTGGCTTACCGCGGTTACAGCGTGATCCTGTTCGCGCCCATCGCCGCGCTTGGCGCCGTGCTGCTGACCGACCCCTCGCTGGTGGCGCCGATGTTCACCGGCTTGTTCATGGACAAGATGGTCGGGTTCCTCAAGCTCTACTTCCCCGTATTCCTGCTGGGGGCGGTGTTCGGCAAGCTGATCGAACTGTCCGGCTTCTCCCGCTCCATCGTGGGCGCCGCGATCCGGCTGTTCGGCCCGCAGCGCGCGATGCTGTCGATCGTGCTGGTGTCCGGCCTGCTTACCTACGGTGGCGTGTCGTTGTTCGTGGTGGTGTTTGCGGTGTATCCATTCGCGGCCGAGATGTTCCGCCAGAGCAACATCCCCAAGCGCTTGATCCCGGCGACGCTGGCCGTGGGCGGTTTCAGCTTCACCATGGATGCGTTGCCGGGCACACCGCAGATCCAGAACATCATTCCGACGACGTTCTTCGGGACCGACACCTGGGCAGCGCCCGTGCTCGGCACGCTGGGCAGCATCTTCGTGCTTGCCGTGGGCATGGCGTACCTGGAGTGGCGACGCCGCGTGGCGCTGGGCAGCGGGGAGGGCTACGGCGACCCGGCGACCCTGGTGAACGAGCCCACCCCGTTCGCCGGCACTCATCTGGCGCACGCCGGCATCGCCGTGCTGCCGCTGGTGCTGGTATTCGTTTCCAACAAACTGTTCACCCTGGGCATTCCGCACTGGTACGGCGGCGCGCACAGCTTCGTGCCCTCGATCATGGGCAACGCCGCGCCGGTGGTGCAGGACGTGGCGAAGATCGGTGCGATCTGGGCGGTGGTAGGTGCGCTGGTGGTCGGCATCCTGTCGGTGCTGGCGCTGGCCTGGCGGCCGGTGGTCGCCCAGTTTGCCGACGGCACCCGGGCGGCGATCAGCGGTGCGGTGCTGGCGGCCATGAACACTGCATCGGAATACGGCTTCGGTGCGGTGATCGCCGCACTACCGGGCTTCATGGTGGTGGCCAACGCGCTGGGCGCGATCCAGGACCCACTGCTGCATGAAGCGGTCACGGTGACCGGCCTGGCCGGCGTCACCGGTTCGGCCTCCGGCGGCATGAGCATCGCCCTTGCCGCGATGTCGGAGACGTTCATCGCCAACGCGCAGGCGGCCGGCATCCCGATGGAGGTGCTGCACCGTGTCGCCTCGATGGCGTCCGGCGGCATGGACAGCCTGCCGCACAACGGTGCGGTGATCACCCTGCTGATGGTGACCGGGCTGACTCATCGCCAGGCCTACAAGGACATTTTTGCGGTGACCGTCATCAAGACCCTCGCGGTGTTCGTGGTGATCGGCATCTATTACGCCACCGGCTGGGTGTGACAGCGGCGTCGCAGCACCCTCTGGCCGGCCGGACCCCGAGGATTCCCGGAACCACTTCATCCACGACTCACGCATGAGGATCTGGCTATGAACTCTGGAATCAGTTCGATCAAGGCGGCGCTGCTGGTGCTGTGCACCTGGCTGGCAACGGCAGGCAGCGCGTTCGCGGCAGGGCCCGCCGGGCATTGGGATGTCGGCCTGTTCGGCAACATTTTCGGCGCCCGCGAGTACCAGGTGTGGGTGCCGGCGGGCTACGACGACGCGCACTCGCTGCCGGTGCTATTGGTGCTGCACGGCTGCGTGACCGGGCCAAACCTGATGGGTGAGGCCTCCGGCTTCAACGACGTGGCCGATACCGAAGGCTTCCTCGTGGTCTATCCCCGGCAGAACGTCACCGCCAACCCCGCACGCTGCTGGAACTGGCAGCTGCCGATCAACCAGGCCCGGGGCAGCGGTGAGGCCTCGATCCTGGCCGGGATCGTGGACCAGGTGAAGGGCAGCTACGCGGTTGATCCGCGCCGGGTTTACGTGACCGGCATTTCGGCTGGCGGCGCGATGACCTCGATCATGCTGGCCTGCTATTCCGATGTGTTCGCCGCCGGTGCAATCCATTCCGGCGGCATGTACAAGGGCGCCACCACCGTGTCCGGCAGCGCTTACGCGCTGTTGGCCGGCAGCATCTACTCGCCGGACAGCAACGGGCGGCTGGCCTGGCAGTGCTCCGGCTCGCCGACGCCGCGGCCGATCCCGGTACTGGTGTTCCATGGCACCGCCGACAGCACGGTGAATCCGGTAAACGGCCAGCAGGCCGTCCGCCAGTTCCTGCAGACCAATGACCTGGCCGACGATGGCCTGGACAACGACTCGGTGAAGTATGTGCCCACCAGCACCTACAACGGTCAGGTACCGGGTGGCCGCGCGTATCGCGTTGACACCTATGCCTACGGCGGCAGGACGCTGGCCCAGCATTACGTGGTGCAGGGGATGGGGCACGCGTGGAGTGGCAGCCAGACGGGATTGCCGTTTACCGATCCCCAAGGGCCGGATGCCACGTTGATTACGTGGCTGTTTTTGAAGGATCAGCTGCGCTGAGCCTGTAAACCCCCGGCCCGCGCAAGGGCCGGGGATCCCGTAGAGCGGACCGTAGGTCCGCTGCCGTCTCGGCATGGCCCCCGGTCGTTCGCCACCCCGACATCCGCTACAGGCGTGCACGCCGTCGATCCGCTATCGTGTGAACCCTTTCGCCCTCGACCAAGCGCCGACGCATGCACGCTACTTCGATGATCGCTCGAAACAGGCAATGGCTGAGTGGCGTCGGACTGTGCGCTGCGCTTCTGCTCGCCGGTTGCGGCGACGAAAAGGCCCCAGCGAAGGACCTGGCCGCCGACATCGACGAGGTCGCAGCAACGCTCATCGAGCAGCCGTTGCTGCACTCAACCTCGATCGCGGTGGTGTACCGGGGCAAGGAGTTCATCCGGCATCGCGGCGACATGGACGCAGGGAAGCCAGGCCCTCCGACCGACGCGACCCTCTACGAAATCGGCTCGCTGAGCAAGACCCTGGCCGGCACCCTGATGGCCAACGCCGTCCTGGAGCACAAGGTGGGTCTGGACGACGACATTCGGATGTACCTGCAGGGGGACTACCCGAACCTGCAGTACAAGGGCGAGCCCCTGCGCGTTCGCAACCTGCTCTCACATACCAGTGGTCTGCCGAACATGCTGCCGGAGCGTGCGAACACGGTGCTCGCCGACTTCACCGATCACCGTACGCCGGGCGAACTCAACGCCGTGTACGCCGGTTACGGTCAGGCGGACTTCCTGAGGGATCTGCACAGCGTCCAGATCGGCAGGTTGCCTGGAAAGGAGTACGCCTACTCAAGCGCCGGAACGGAGCTGGTGGCGCATATCCTGGAAGTGGTCTACAAGCGCGACTACGAAACACTGCTGCGCGACTTCCTTGGCGACTCCGTCGGGATGACTGGGGCCAGAATCCGGCTGGGCGACGCCGAGGCCGCTCGCCTTGCGATTGGCTACCACAGCGACAATCCGGTGCCGACCACGCCGATGCCGCAGTTACCCTGGGGCGCTTCCGGGAACGTGAAGGCGACAACGTCGGACATGCTGAAGTACCTCACGTTCCAGCTGGCCGGTGGGCCGGTGGTGACGGAATCGCACCGCGCCCTGGTCACGTTCGATCCAGAGTTCAGCATCGGCTACTTCTGGAATATCGTCAGCAGCGACGCCGTGAAGGGCGTCTACTATGCGCACCATGGGGGCGTGCCAAGGTCGCAGTGCTACATCTACATCGTGCCCAAGTACGACCTTGGCATATTCGTCATCACCAACCAGAGCGGCGACGACACGGCACGCGCCATGGAGGCGGCGATCGATACCTTGGTCGAGAGGATCGCCGCGCGTGAGAAGGGCGCCGCCAAGACCTGAAGCGCCGGGCCGGCCGCGACCGGGTGTCCTCAGCCGGGCAGCTCGCACGTCATCCTGCCGTCCACGTAGTAGGGCTTGGGCACATTCGGGTTGTCGCTGGTCTTCTCGAAAACCACTTCAAACGAATCGGCGTCCGGCGTGCCCTTGCGGTCGGTGCAGGCGTCCTGCAGTTTCTTCTTCACCGCCGTGATCCCGGCATCGCGGTTTGCGCCGTCCGCACTGTTGGTCAGGTTGACGGTTTCAGCGGATGCCACGGCACTGAAACCCAACAGGCAGCCGGCAATCATCAATGAGTGCAGTTTGGTCATGGCGCTTTACCTGTTGGACGCGAAGGGTCTCCAGCATAGGGCGACGCGGTGAAGATGCCGTGGTCAGATGGCTCGGGTCCAGAGGACGCCGGGAGCAGGGCAGGCGGAAGCGCGTACTTCGCGCCAGGATGCCTGGATCGGTACAGGGGGCATCGGATTCGTCGTTGGCGGCATTCTCGCGGCATGCGTAGCCTTGCTGGAAGCCTCCCTTCAGGAGCCCGAACCGGTTACAGGTCTACAATGACCAGCGCCACGCTCCGGCGCTTGAAGGGACGTAACCCCACCGCATGGCACCCTCGATGAAAACACTGGCGTTGGTTGCATTGTCCGTCTCCCTCTGCATTCCCCTTGCCGGATGCATGGCTCCCTTCCGTGTCAAAGCGCGCGCCTACGCCACGGCCGACATGGCCTCGCCTGCGAAGCCCGATTCCCCGCAGGCGTCAGCGCCTCCGAAGTAATTGTGGAAGAGGCAGCCTCAGGCTGCTTCAGCGTCATTGCGCATCGATGTCGGTGACTCGGTCCGTTGCTTCCGGCGAGGGCAGCCGTCCAGGCGTCAGCACAGGCCTCGATACGGAATCACGCGTGATCAGCTGGTGCGCAAGAACCTGGTTGACCGTTACGCGTCCCGAGGAGTCCGTGCGGCGAATCTCCCGCAACAGGATGTCTACCGCACTGTCTGCCATCTCTGCCACCGGTTGATGGATGGTGGTCAGTTCCGGCCATACCATCGTGGCGGCGGAGGTGTCATCGAAGCCCACCACCGAAAGATCACCCGGCACCTCCAGGCCGCGACGATGCGCCACGGAAACAACCGCCGATGCCATGTCGTCGTTGCTGGCGAAGATCGCGCTGGCCGGCGGCTGCAGGCTCAGCAGCCGCTCGGCCGCGTCCAGTCCCGAACGGTAGGTGAAGAAGCCGGGCTGGACGAGCGCCGGGTCGTAACCGATGCCGGCATCCGCCAGCGCATCCCGGTAGCCCTGCCAGCGGTGTGCACTCGCGGTCTGGTTCGGATCTCCCTTGATGTACCCGATGCGGGTGTGTCCGTGGGCGATCAGGTGGGACACCATGTCGTGGCTTGCCTGGCGATCGTCAATGCGCACGCAGGAAATCCTGTCGTTCAACTGGCTGGACGCAATCGAAACCACGGCCACGCCGGCGGCGACGAACGGGTCGACGATCGCTTTGGATTCACACAGGGGCGGTGGAAGAATCACGCCCGCCACGCTGGTGGACAGTTGCCGGGCCGCCTCGCACCGTGCCTGGGTGCCTAGCTCGTCCCAGGTGGCGATCACCAACTGCGCCGCCGCCCGGGTGGACCCGCGTAGCGCACCCACCAGCAGCTCGCGCAGGTAGCTGGAACTGGGATTGGTGTAGATCAGCGCGATGCAGGTGTGGTGCGCTGCCGCCAGGGCGCTTGCGGCAAGGTTGGGCCGGTAGTCCAGTTCGCGCACGCTGCGCATGACCCGTTCCCGATTGGCGTCGCGCACGCTTGCATGGCCGTGGATGACGCGCGACACGGTCATCGCCGACACCCCGGCATGCGCCGCAACGTCGTCAATGGTGATGCCGCTCGCTTTGCGACGGGCCGCTTTCGGGCTGTTCTTCAAGGGCTCGGCTCCTTTGCTGCGCTGCATGATGACAAGCGTTATCCCGGGTGATTAGTCTGCGCCCGTGACGTGATGGTAGCGCTACCACTGTGCCGGGGTAAGGCCAGCGGGTACCCCCCCTTTACCACGCGGCTGTTCTGGCAAGCCTGCAAGCGAGTTGAGTCGCAGTGAGCGCACAGCGCGCTGCGATGTTCGGTGTGGAAGACGGGCATCGCCCGTACGTGCCCCCTGGAGGGGCGGTACATCCATTCGATCGTATGTCAGAGGGGAGAGTCATGAGCGCGTTTTCGATCCGTCATACCCCAGGCCGGAGGGCTCGTTCATGAGCCGTACGCTGGCGAAGTTCACATCCAGGGCCATGTTCACGTTCGTGGGCGGCGTCTTGGTCATCAATCCCGCATTCGCACAGGACGCGGCAGCGCCGGCACCGGTTGCCCAGCCGCAGACCCAGCCCAGCCCGACACAGCTGGACACCGTACAGGTCACCGGTATCCGCAACAGCCTCAGCCAGGCGATGGATATCAAGCGCGACTCGGCCGGTGTGGTGGACGCGATCAGTGCCGAGGACATCGGCAAGTTCCCCGACACCAATCTGGCCGAGTCCCTGCAGCGCATCACCGGCATCTCCATTGAACGTCGTGATGGTGAAGGTGCACAGGTAACCGCGCGTGGCTTTGGTCCCCAGTTCAACATGGTGACCCTCAACGGCCGCCAGATGCCGGGCGCGGATGCGTTCGGCGCGTCGGGCCAGGTGGCCATCGGCGGCGTGGACGGCGGCACCCGCGCCTTCAACTTCGCCCAGTTGGCGGCCGAAGCCATCAATGGCATCGAGGTCTACAAGACCAGCCAGGCCAACGTGCCCAGCGGAGGGATCGGCGCCACCATCAACATCCTGACCGCGCGCCCGTTCGACCATGAGGGCACCGTCGCCAGTGTCGGCGCCAAAGCCGTTTACGACCAGAGCCAACCGTTCGCCGACGACCTGACGCCGGAGCTGTCCGGCATCTTCAGCTACAGCAATCCGGACAAGACGTTCGGCGTCGGCGTCAGTGCCAGCTACCAGAAGCGCAAGGGTGGCTCGGTGCAGGCCACCAACAACTACTGGAACATCCAGCCGTGGACCGGCACCATGCCCGGCAACCCGACCGTGGTCAATGCACCGGCGGTGGGCGCGCTGTACGGTCGCCCGAACGACCTTCGCTACGCGTTCTCCGAGTTCGAGCGTGAGCGCGTCAATGGCCAGGCGGTACTGCAGTTCGCCCCGACCGACGCGGTGACCCTGACCCTGGATTACACCTATTCGACCAACGAGATCACCGAGAATCGTGGCGAGCAGGGCATGTGGCTGCAGAACAGCAACTACACCGATGTAACCTTCGACACCAGCGGTGCGGTCGCTACGCCGATCTACATCCGTGAGATCGCGGGGACCAAGGATTTCGGGCTTGAACAACAGCGCAGCATGCAGAAGTACAAGCTGGGATCGCTCGGTTTCAATGCACTGTGGAACGTCACCGACCGGTTCAAGCTGACCTTCGACGCGCACAATTCGAAGAACGAAAGCCGGCCGAACGATCCGCTCACCGGGGGCGGCTCCATCTTCAGCAGCATCGCCGGCACCAACAACTGCACCACCGGACCGCATTGCGGTGGGTCATGGGTGCAGGAAATGAACTTCAACAACGGCCTGCCGGTGGGCACCCAGGTCTGGTACCCAAGCACGGCCGATGCCATCGCCAAGACCAACGGCGTGGTCAACCCGGGCTTCGTGCCGGGCGAGATTGGTTCGCAGGTACTGCGCATCAATTCGCAGAGCCAGATCAGCGAGATCAAGCAGGGTCGCGTCGACGGTGAGTGGAGCTTCGACAAGGGTCGCTTCCAGTTCGGCGTGGACTCGAGCAAGCAGACCACCCACCGCATCCAGGCAGCGGAGAATTACAACACCCTGGGTGACTGGGGCGTGGCCAACGTAGACGGGGATGTTGCCAACGGGCTGATGGACCTGCTGCAACCGGTCAACATCGTGGGGCTGTTCAACGACTTCAACGCCAACAGCTTCACGGCCTGGCGCGGCGATGCCGGGCGCCTGGCGCAGTGGGCGGCGGACAACTATGGTGCCAACCTCGGCGTGAGCCCGCAGCGTGCCGCCGATAACCTGGTGGAGGAGAAGACCAAATCGGCCTATTTCCAGGTCGAACTGGACGGCGAGCTGGGCGGCCGACGCACCAATACCCGTCTGGGCGTGCGCTATGAAACCACCGATGTGGTGTCCACGTCGGTCATCGCCATTCCGGAATCCATCGAATGGCAGTCCAACAACGACTTCCGCGTGGTGTTGTCCGACGAGCAACAGCCGTTCACCGAGAGGAACAGCTACAGCTACATCCTGCCCAACCTCGATTTCAGCATCGACCTCATGGACGACCTGAAGGGGCGCGTCTCGTTCGGCAAGAGCATCGCGCGTGCGCCGATCGGCAACCTCTACGCCGGCCCGACCGCACAGCAACCGTTTGGCTCGGTGCTGATCGATCCGTCTTCGCGGGCCAGCGGCACCGCGCAGAACCCGCAGCTCAAGCCGCTGGAGTCGGACAACCTTGACCTGGCACTGGAGTGGTACTTCGCTGACGCCAGCTACCTGTCGGTGACGTACTGGAACAAGTCGGTCGACAATTTCATCGGCAACACCATCGTCCAGGAAAACCTGTACGGCCTGCGGGATCCCACCGCCGGTCCGGATGCGCAGGCCGCCCTGGCCTTCCTCAACAGCGGCGCCTGCATCACCCAGGTGGGCGCCCCCAATGCGGCGGCGTGCTCGGCCAATGACACCGCGCTGTTCACCGCGCTGGCGCTGCTGCGCAACAACCCGGCCGGGTTGGGCGCCTACAACGGTACCGACGCGCAGGTGCTGGCCACCGAAGCGGCCTACGACCTGTACGGCACCGCGGCCGACCCGCTGTACCAGTTCAACGTCAACCGCCCCATCAACCAAAACAAGGCCAAGCTGCATGGCTGGGAGATCGGCGGGCAGTACTTCTTCGGCGACACCGGCTTTGGCGTGCTGGCCAACTACACCATCGTCAACGGCGACGTCGGCTACGACAATGCGGGCGACCCGGGCATCGACCAGTTCTCGCTGACGGGCTTGAGCGACACGGCCAATGCGATGCTAATGTACGAAAAGTACGGCTGGTCGGTCCGCCTGGCATGGAACTGGCGCGACGAGTACCTGATTCTGGCCAACCAGGGGGCCAGCCGGAATCCGTACTACGTGGAAGCGTACGAACAGTGGGATCTCAGCGTGAACTACACCCTGGATGATCACTGGTCGTTCGGCCTGGAGGCGATCAATCTGACCGGTGAAGACGTCCGCTGGCGTTCACGCACCTCGCAGATGATCGTGAAGCTGGCCGACCAGAGTCCGCGCTACATGCTTGGCGTTCGTTACAGGTTCTGAAAGTGGGGTGCCGCTGCGTGCGCAGCGGCACCTGTTCACCGCTCCTGAGGAGATTGGACAGCACCATGCCGCGTTACGAAATGCTCAACAACATCGCCCATCGCGACCTGCGGGTAGCGACCGGATTCGGGCCCGAGTTCGGCGACGCGGTGGGCATGGTTCCGGCCTACCCGAGCGAGTTCGCCGAGCTGCAGCGCGAGTACCCCATCTTCCTTCGCAAGGACACCACGACAGGGGCGTGGCAGTCGGTCGTTCTGCTGGGGTTCGAGCAGCACGAGAACCTGTTTCTGCAGGACGGTCGCTGGAATGCGTCCTATCTGCCCGGGGCGGCGGCCAAGGGGCCGTTCCTCATCGGATTCCAGGAAAACCAGGTCGAAGGGACGTTCACCCAGGAAGCGGTGCTGCACGTGGACCTGGATCATCCGCGAGTGAATGCGATGCAGGGTGAGCCGGTGTTTCTGCCGCAGGGCGGCAACTCGCCCTACCTGGACCATATCGCCGGCGTACTGCGTGGCATACACGATGGGCATGCCTTCGGCGCGGACATGTACGCCATGCTCGATGCGAAAGGCTTGATCCAGCCCCTCAGCCTCGACGTGCAGATCGATCCGCAGCATCGGATCAGCGTCAATGGCCTGCACGCGGTCGACCGTGACCGCCTGGCCCAGTTGGACGGTCCCGCGCTGGCCGAACTCAACCGCGCCGGGTATCTGGAGGGTGCCTATCTGATGCTGGCGTCATTGCACAACATGCGACGCCTGATCGCCGAGAAGCAGCGACGTCTGCGCGTGCACGATACCGCCGTTGCGGCCGGGGGGCACTGACCCGTGCTCGACGGCGCCGCCATGCCGACACTGGAGGGCCTGGACCCGGCCGCACTGCCGATGGAGGCGTTGGTGGCCGCGGGGGTGCCGGTGGTGCTGCGGGGTATCGCGCGTGACTGGGGGGTGGTGCAGGCCGGGCTACGCTCCACGCACGAGGCGATGGACTATCTGCGCGGCTTCGATGTCGGCGCGCCCGTCCCGTATTCCTTCGGCGGCCCCGAGATCGACGGACGTCCGTTCTACAACGCCGATTTCACCCGGTTGAACGTGGAGGTCCGGCGTGGACGCCTGACGCAGGTGCTCGACGAGATTGCCACCACCTTCGACGACCCGAGGCCGCCCACCTATTACGTGGCATCGCTGCTGATCGATCAGGCGCTGCCCGGATTTACGCAGTCCAACGATGCCGGCCTGGCAGGGCAGGGCATCGAGGCGTCGGCCAGCATCTGGATCGGCAACCGGGTCACGGCCTCCTGCCACTTCGACACCCCGGAGAACCTGGCGTGCTGCGTCGTGGGCCGCCGCCGGTTCACCCTGTTTCCGCCAGAGCAGATCGACAACCTGTATCCGGGTCCGCTGGAACCCACGCCGGGCGGCCAGGTGGTCAGCGTGGTGGATATCGACCGCCCCGACTTCGCGCGCCATCCGCGGTTCCGTGACGCGCTCGCAAGCGCGCAGACGGCCGTGCTCGAGCCCGGCGATGCCATCTTCATTCCGAGCATGTGGTGGCACCACGTGCGCAGCCTGATGCCGTTCAACGTGCTGGTGAACTATTGGTGGCGCAGGTCGCCGCACTTCCTTCCCTCGCCGCTGCCGGCGCTCCAGCATGCGATGTGGGCCCTGCGCGATCTGCCGCCACGCGAGAAACAGGCATGGTCTGAGATCTTCGCCTACTACGTATTCGGGCCCGGCGAACGCGCCGGGGAGCATCTTCCGGACGTGGCCCGAGGGGAACTGGCGCCGTTCGACGAGACACAGGCGCGGCGCACCCGCGCCCAACTACTGGCGCGACTCAACCGCTGATGGGAGCATC
This sequence comes from Stenotrophomonas sp. 2619, assembly GCF_040548725.1. NCBI lineage: Bacteria > Pseudomonadati > Pseudomonadota > Gammaproteobacteria > Lysobacterales > Lysobacteraceae > Stenotrophomonas > Stenotrophomonas sp. 2619. Next base: position 233,960 of record NZ_JBEPSF010000003.1, read on the forward strand.
GCATTGAACGTGGCTGACACTACACACGCGCGGGTCCGCAGGGTGGTCATCGCCGGCGGCGGTACGGCAGGCTGGCTGGCCGGCTGCGCGCTGTCGCACCAGTTCCGCGACCAGCTGGACATCACCCTGGTGGAGTCCGAGCAGATCGGCACGGTGGGCGTGGGCGAATCGACCGTACCGCCCATCCGGACCTTCCACCGTTTTCTGCAGATCGACGAGCAGGAGTTCCTGCGCGCCGTTGCCGGCACGTTCAAACTCTCGATCTCGTTCGAGAACTGGCGTCGCCCTGGCGATCGGTTCATCCACCCGTTCGGCACGATCGGGCAGGGCACCTGGGCCGCGCCGTTCCACCATTTCTGGCTGGACAGCCTGCGCCGCGGCATGCCGGCGGATCTGGGCGACTTCTGCCTGGAGAGCGTGGCCTCACGCGGCGACCAGTTCTCGCTGGAAACCCAGCCCCCGCTCAACTACGCCTATCACTTCGACGCCGGGCTGTATGCGAAATTCCTGCGGCACAAAGCCGAAGGGCATGGTCTGCGACGGGTGGAGGGAAAGATCCGCGAAGTCAGGCAGCATGCCCACGACGGCTCCGTCGCGTCACTGGTGCTGGAGGACGGGCAGGTCATCGAGGGCGACCTGTTCATCGACTGCACCGGGTTCCGCGGACTGTTGACCGAGCAGACTCTGCAGACCGGCTACGAGGACTGGCACGAATGGCTGCCCAGTGATCGCGCCGTTGCGGTGCAGACCGCGTCGGTGGCGCCACCCGTTCCGTATACCCGGGCGATTGCACATGAGGCAGGGTGGCGGTGGCATATCGCGCTCCAGCATCGGGTTGGATGCGGGCTGGTGTTCTCCAGCCGCCACATGTCCGACGACGAAGCCCAGGCCAAGCTGCTGCGCGACGTCGATGGCCCGCCCCTGCGCGACCCCTGGTTGGTGCCGTTCCGCAGCGGGCGTCGGTTGAAGGCCTGGAACAAGAATGTGGTGGCGCTCGGCCTTGCCAGTGGCTTCATCGAGCCACTGGAATCAACCAGCATCCACCTCACCATCAGTGCCGTGGTGCGCCTGATCCAGCTGTTCCCGTTCGACGGCATGAGCCCGGCACTGGTGGCGCTGTACAACGATGTCAGCCGGCAGGAGATGGAGCACGTGCGCGACTTCATCATCCTGCATTACCACGCCAACCAGCGCGACGAGCCGATGTGGAAGGCCTGTCGTGAGATGGCACTGCCCGAGTCGCTCGCGATCCGGCTGCGCGCCTGGCGCGAACGCGCACATGCCTGGCAGGACCCGGGCGAGCTGTTCCGCGTGGACTCCTGGACCAGCGTGCTGATGGGGCAGGGGATCCAGCCCGGGCCGCCGCACCCGCTGGCAGCGGCCCTCAGCGACGCGGACCTGCGCGTGCTGTTGGCGCGGATCCGCCAGCCGGTGCAGCAGGCGGTTGCAACGATGCCATCGCAGGGCGCCTTCATCGACCGCTACTGCAAGGCAGCGGCGGACGTATGGCCACGGCCCTCCGTCGTGGCGTAACAGAGCAGCATGCTGTGGCATGGAAATGGTAGCGCTACCTTCAAATATGGGCGAGGTGGAAGATGATGGATCTGGTGGCCGGAATCGACGCAGGTACGCAGAGTCTGAAGGTCGTGGTCTACGACCCGGCCGGGCGGCGTCTCATTGCCAGCACCAGCGCGCCCCTGGAGCTGACCTCCGACGCCGATGGCAGCCGTGAACAGCGCCCGGCCGATTGGATCGCCGCGCTCCAGACCTGTTTCCGCGCATTGGAGCCCAAGATCCGATCGCGTATCGCGGCACTGGCGGTCTCGGGCCAACAGCACGGCTTCGTACCGCTCGACGCGGCAGGGGAGGTGCTGGCACCGGCCAAGCTGTGGTGCGACACCAGTACCTCGGCCGAGTGCGTGCAGATCATGGACGCGGCAGGCGGAACCGCGCGAACCATCGCACTGGCGGGCAATCCGGTGCTTACCGGTTACACCGCGTCCAAACTGCCGTGGACGAAGGCCCACCGGCCCGAGGCCTACGCGCGCCTTGCCACCATCCTGCTGCCGCACGACTACCTCAATTTCGTGTTGACCGGCCAGCGCTTCTGCGAGTACGGGGATGCCTCGGGCACCGGCTGGCTGGACGTGCGGACCCGTACCTGGTCGGCCGAACTGCTGCGCGCCACCGATCCGGACCGCGACCTTGGCGCGTGTCTGCCGCGCATCGCCGCGCCCGGCGAGGTGTTCGACATCGACCCGACCACCGCGGCGGCGCTGGGCCTGCCGGCAACCGTGAAGGTGGCCGTCGGCGGGGGTGACAACATGATGGCGGCCATCGGCACCGGCTGCGTCGCGCCCGGTCGCCTGACGGTGAGCCTGGGCACCTCGGGCACCCTGTTCGCCTACTCCGACACCCCGGTGGTCGACCCGGACGGGGCGTGGGCGGCGTTCTGCTCGTCCACGGGCGGCTGGCTGCCGCTGATCTGCACGATGAACTGCACCGTGGTGACCGAACAGGTTGCCGACGCCTTCGGCTTCAGCACCCGCTACGGCGACGGCCACCTGCGCGCCACCGCGCCCGGCGCCGACGGCCTGGTGATGCTGCCGTTCCTCAACGGCGAGCGCACGCCCGACCTGCCGCTTGGCAAAGGGGTGATGGCGGGCCTGGACACGACCAACATGACCCCGGCGCACTTCTACCGCGCGGCCATGGAAGGGGCGACGTACACCCTGAAATATGGCTACGACGCCTTTGTCCGCGCCGGCATGCGGTTCGAACGCATCGTGCTGACCGGTGGCGGAAGCAACAGTGCGCAGTGGCGGCAGATGGTGGCCGATGTGTTCGGCCTGCCGGTGGACGTGCCGACCCAGCCGGAGGGCGCGGCCTTCGGCGCGGCCTTGCAGGCCCTGTGGGCGCTGGGCCAGGCGCGCGGTGACGCTGCCTCCATCGTCGATATCACCGACCGGCACGTTGCGGTCGACCCGCTGCAGTCTGCACAGCCCGATCCGGCGCGTGTGGCCGCCTATGCCGCGGCCTATGCGCGTTATCTCCGACATCTCGATGCCATCACGCCGTTGTATCGCGGCTGATGCCCCTTTCTCGCGACACCTCGCACAACGACAGGAAGACGCACCATGAGCAACCAGCCCTTCATCGGCGGCAAGGAATACTTCCCCGGCATCGGCCGCATCCCATTCGAAGGCCGGGACTCGGACAATCCGCTGGCCTTCAAGGTCTATGACGCGAAGAAGGTCATCGGGGGCAAAACCATGCAGGACCACCTGCGTTTTGCGGCCTGCTACTGGCACACGTTCTGCAACGCCGGCCATGATCCGTTTGGCCCGGGCACGCGCCACTTCCCGTGGGAGACCGGCGCGCCGATGGGCACCGCCGAGGCGAAGGTGGACGCGGCGTTCGAATTCTTCACCAAGCTAGGGGTGCCGTACTGGTGCTTCCACGATATCGACCTGGCGCCGGACGCCGAGGATGTCGGCGAGTACGAAAAGAACCTCAAGCACATGGTGGGCCTGGCCAAAGCGCGCCAGGACGCGACCGGCATGAAACTGCTGTGGGGCACGGCCAACCTGTTCTCGCACCCGCGCTACATGAATGGTGCGTCCACCAACCCCGATTTCGCCGTGGTCGCGCGGGCCGCCGTGCAGGTGAAGGCGGCGCTGGATGCCACGGTTGAACTGGGGGGCGAGCATTATGTGTTCTGGGGCGGCCGCGAAGGCTACGGCTCCCTGGCCAACACGCAGATGAAGCGCGAGGTCGACCACTTCGCGCGGTTCCTCACGATGGCGCGCGACTATGGCCGCAGCATCGGCCTGAAGGGCAACTTCCTGATCGAACCCAAGCCGATGGAGCCGATGAAGCACCAGTACGACTTCGACAGCGCCACCGTCGTCGGTTTCCTGAAGGAGCATGGGCTGGACAAGGACTTCAAGCTCAACATCGAAGCGAACCACGCCACGCTCTCCGGCCACACCTTCGAACACGACCTGCAGGTCGCTTCGGACCACGCCCTGCTGGGCAGCATCGACGCCAACCGCGGCAATGCCCAGAACGGCTGGGATACCGACCAGTTCCCGACCGACCTGTACGACACCGTCGGCGCGATGCTGGTGGTGCTGCGCCAGGGTGGGCTGGAGGGCGGCTTGAACTTCGACGCCAAGGTGCGTCGCGAATCCACGGATCTGGAGGACCTGTTCATTGCCCACATCGGTGGCATGGATGCGTTCGCCCGCGGGCTGGAAGTGGCGCACGCGCTGCTGAACGACTCGCCGCTGGAGCAGTGGCGCACGGCGCGGTATGCCAGCTTCGACAGTGGTGCCGGCGAGCAGTTCGCGCGCGGCGCGCTCAGCCTTGCCGACCTGGCCGCACTGGGTGCCAAGGGCGGTGAACCGCACCAGATCAGCGGCAAGCAGGAGCGCTACGAAAACCTGATCAACCAGTACCTGCTGCGCTGAGCGCGGCAGCTCGCATCGATGACCGGACCGGAGAAGGGCAGGGCAATGGACCAGGCAATGAACGGTGGCGAGAACACCCGCCTGATTGTGTTGATCAGCGTGGTGGCGACGATTGGCGGATTCCTGTTCGGGTTCGACAGCGGGGTGATCAACGGTACCCAGGACGGCCTGCACCAGGCATTCAGATCCAGCGAGTGGATGCAGGGGTTCGAGATCGCGTCGATGCTGTTGGGTTGCGCCGTGGGTGCCTTCAGCGCCGGTCGGCTGGCCGACCGGCTGGGACGCCGCAACGTGCTGATTGTCTCGGCGGTGTTGTTCCTGCTGTCGGCGATCGGCGCCGGTGCGGCGTCGTCGTCGGCCATGTTCATCGTGGCGCGGGTGATGGGCGGCTTTGCGGTGGGTGCAGCCAGCGTGATCTCGCCGGCCTACATCGCCGAAGTGGCACCGGCGCGTTACCGGGGCCGCCTGGCCACGGTCCAGCAGATCGCCATCATCAGCGGGCTCACCGTGGCCTTTCTGTCCAACTACCTGTTGGCGGCCACGGCCGGTGCCTCCACCGAAGCGCTGTGGGGCGGGTACGCGGCGTGGCGCTGGATGTTCTGGATGCAGGCGGTGCCTTCGCTGCTGTTCCTGGCGCTGTTGCTGACCATTCCGGAAAGCCCGCGGTACCTGGCGGTGAAGCGCCGCAAGGACGAGGCGCTGCAGGTGCTGACGCGGCTGTTCGGCGCTGCCGAGGCGCAGGCAAAACTCGCTGAGATCGACGCCTCGCTGTCAACCGACCATCACCGCCCGCGGCTGTCGGATCTCCGCAACACGGCCACCGGCCGGATCCGCCCGATTGTCTGGGTCGGCATCGGCCTGGCCACCTTCCAGCAGCTGGTCGGTATCAACGTGGTCTTCTACTACGGCGCCGTGCTCTGGCAGGCGGTCGGCTTCTCCGAGAGCGACGCACTGCTGATCAATGTGTTGTCCGGTGCGCTCAGCATCGGCGCCTGCATCGTCACCGTGCTGCTGATCGATCGCATCGGGCGCAAGCCGTTGCTCTGGGTGGGTTCGGCCGGCATGGCGGCGTCATTGGCGCTGCTGGTGGTGGCCTTCGCCAGTGGCTCCCTGGTCGATGCGCACCTGCAGCTGCCGCCGGGCATGGGCACGCTGGCGCTGGTAGCGGCCAATGCCTATGTCGTGTTCTTCAACATCTCCTGGGGCCCGGTGATGTGGGTGATGCTGGGCGAGATGTTCCCCAACCAGATTCGTGGCTCGGGGCTGGCCGTGGCGGGGGCGGCGCAATGGACCGCGAACTTCGCCGTCACGGTGACGTTCCCCATTCTGCTGGCGGCGACCGGCCTGGCAGCGACGTACAGCCTGTACCTGGTGGCAGCCATCATCTCGGTCTTCTTCGTGCTCCGGTACGTGCACGAAACCAAGGGCAAGGAACTGGAGCAGATGGAAGGATGAACGCGATGACGACGCAATGCTCTGCCCGCGCCTCGACGGGCCTGCTGCTGACCGCGCTGATGCTGGTACTGGCCGCCTGCGGGAAGGAGAACACGCCACCGGCAGCGGCGACGGCCGCGCCGGATCCCTGGCCGCAGGTCACCTGGCCGCTGCCCGAAGACACCGCCCTGGAAAAGCGCATCACCGAGCTGATGGCCAGCATGACGGTGGAGGAGAAGGTCGGCCAGCTGGTGCAGGGCGATATTGCCAGCATCACGCCGGATGACCTCCGCAAGTATCGGCTCGGCTCGATCCTGGCCGGCGGCAACTCGGACCCCGGCGGCCGTTACGATGCGTCGCCGGCCGAATGGCTGGCGCTGGCCGACGCGTTCTACGCGGCATCGATGGATACCTCGCATGGCGGCAAGGCGATTCCGGTGCTGTTCGGCATCGATGCCGTCCACGGGCAGAGCAACATCATTGGCGCGACCCTGTTCCCGCACAACATCGGTCTGGGCGCGACCCGCAACCCAGAGCTGCTGCGCAGGATCGGTGAGATCACCGCGCTGGAGACCCGTGCCACCGGGATGGAGTGGGCGTTCGCCCCGACCGTGGCCGTGCCGCAGGACGACCGCTGGGGGCGGACCTATGAGGGCTATTCCGAATCGCCCGAGGTGGTGGCCAGCTATGCCGGTGCGATGGTCGAGGGCCTGCAGGGCAAGGTGGGTACGCCTGCCTTCCTGGACGGTCGCCATGTGATCGCGTCGGTAAAGCACTTCCTCGGTGACGGCGGTACCGCCGATGGCAAGGACCAGGGCGATACCCGGATCAGCGAGGCCGAGCTGGTGCGCATTCACGCGGCCGGGTATCCGCCGGCGATAGCCGCAGGCGCGCAGACGGTCATGGCGTCGTTCAACAGCGTCAACGGCGAAAAGATGCACGGTCACAAGCCGTACCTGACCGATGCGTTGAAGGGCCGGATGCACTTCGGTGGCTTCGTGGTGGGCGACTGGAACGGCCATGGGCAGGTCAAAGGCTGCACCACCACCGATTGCCCGGCCACCCTCAATGCCGGCCTGGACATGGCCATGGCGTCGGACAGCTGGAGGGGCTTCTACGAGACCACGTTGGCTGCGGTGAAGGCGGGCATCATCCCCCCGCAACGCCTGGACGATGCAGTACGTCGGATCCTGCGGGTGAAAATGCGGCTGGGCTTGTTCGAGGCGGGCAAACCGTCGTCGCGCGCGGTCGGGGGCCAGTTCGCGCTCATCGGCGCCCCGGCGCATCGGGCGGTCGCACGGCAGGCGGTGCGTGAATCGCTGGTGCTGCTGAAGAACCAGGGCGGCGTGCTGCCCTTGTCGCCGAAGCAACGCATCCTGGTCGCCGGTGACGGGGCCAACGATGTGGGCAAGCAGGCGGGCGGGTGGACGCTGAACTGGCAGGGCACCGGGACGACCCGCAAGGATTTCCCGAACGCGGACACCATCTTCGAGGGCATTGCGCAACAGACCAAGGCCGCTGGCGGCCACGCCGAGCTTGCGGTGGATGGGAAGTACGCGACCAGGCCGGACGTTGCCGTGGTGGTGTTCGGGGAGCACCCCTATGCGGAGTTTCAGGGCGATCTGCCGACACTGGCCTACAAGCCAGGAGACGACGCCGATCTTGAACTGATCAAGCGACTGAAAGCCGAGGGCATTCCGGTGGTCGCGGTGTTCCTGAGTGGGCGTCCGCTGTGGGTGAACCGCGAGATCAATGCCGCCGACGCGTTCGTGGCGGCGTGGCTGCCCGGGTCGGAAGGCGCCGGCATCGCCGATGTGCTGCTGCGCGGGCCGGGTGGCGGCGTGCAGCACGACTTCAAGGGGACGCTGAGCTTCAGTTGGCCGCGCACGGCAACGCAGTACGCCAACAATGTCGGGCAGAAGGACTACAGCCCGCAGTTCGCCTTCGGCTTCGGCCTGACCTATGCCGACAACGGCGACCTGGCTGCCTTGCCGGAGGTTTCCGGCGTTACCGGCAACGAAGGCGCGGGCGGCGTGTTCTTCGCGCGCGGCGATGCCGGCGCCGGCATGGCCCTGCGGCTGGAGGGCAGCACGGGGCAGGGCGTAACCGTCACCAAGGTGCCGGAATCGCTCGAGGGGGGCCTGCTGCAGGTCACCGGCGTGGACCACCTCGCGCAGGAAGACGGTCGTCGCCTGGTGTGGACGGGCAAGGGGGAAGCGATTGCCGCGCTGCAGTCGCACACGGCGCTGGACCTGCAGCGCGAGAGCAACGGCGACCTGATGCTGCTGACCACGCTGCGGGTTGACACCGCACCGCGGGGAGAGGCGTGGTTGTCGGTAGGTTGCGGCCCGGGCTGCTCGGCACGTGTGGCGCTTGGACCGACGCTGGCGAAGCTGCCGGCGGGCCAATGGACCCGCGTGGGCGTGCCGTTGAAGTGCCTGGCAGCAGCGGGCGCGGAGGTCGGCAAGCTGGATCGCCCCTGGTCCATCGGGACTGCGGGCGCAATGACGCTCTCGGTGTCACGCGTCGCGCTGGGCGCCCTGAACGAGGCGGAGGCCACCATCGCATGCCCGGGCGCGTGACGATGCGTCGTGCGCCGTCAGCGCTTGGGCGGGCGCGCGACCGAGTCGCGCACCACCAGCCGGTGCGGCATGACGTGATCGGTCAACACGCGCGTGTCCTCGCCCTTGCGGCGGATGGTGCGCAACAGGATATCGATGGCGGCGTCGGCCATCGCGGCGATGGGTTGATGGATGGTGGTCAGCTCGGGCCAGACGGTGGTTGCCGCCGAGGTGTCATCGAAGCCCACCACCGACAGGTCGCGGGGCACGTCCAGGCCGCGCCGGTGCGCGACGGAGATCACCGCCGCGCCCATGTCGTCGTTGCTGGCGAAGATCGCGGTGGGCGGTCGGCGCTGGGCGAGCAGCTTCTCGGCGGCGGAAAGCCCCGAACGGTAGGTGTAATCGCCCTGTTGCACCAGGCCGGGTTCCACCTCCAGCCCGGCCTCGTGCAGGGCGGTAACGAAACCGTCGTAGCGCCGTGCACTGGCACTGAGGTCCTTGCGCCCGCAGATGAAACCGATGCGGCTGTGGCCGTGCTGGATGAGGTGTTCGGCCAGTTCCCTGCCGGCCTGGAAGTCGTCGATGCGCACGCAGGAAATGCCGTTGCCAAGGTGGCCCGGCGCGATCGCCACCACCTGGATGCCGGCCTTGACCAGCTCGGTCACCGCCGGCTGCGACTCGCACAGCGGGGGCGGCAGGATGACGCCATCCACACGGCCGGCCAAGGCACGCGCGGCCTTGCGCTCGGCGGCGGGCTCGAAATCCTCCCAGTAGTCGACCACCAGCTGGATGGCGGCATTGGACGCCACGCGCAGCAAACCGACCAGCAGTTCGCGCAGGTAAGCGCCGCTGGGATTGGTGTAGATCAGCGCAATGCGCGTGTGCTGTGCAGCGGCCAGCGAGCTGGCGGCCAGGTTGGGCGTGTAACCCAGTTCGCGCACCGCGCGCATCACGCGTTCGCGGGTGTCATCGCGCACCTTGCCCTGGTTGATCGCCCGCGAGACGGTCATCGGCGACACCCCGGCCAAGGCCGCCACCTCGTCGATCGTGACGCCGCTGGTTTTGCGACGGACCGATTTCTTCGGCTTGTCCAATACGCGCTCCCGTTTTTCGTTGCGACGCTGGCGCATCGAAGGCACGCCCGGAGCTTACAAGGTTTGCTGACCGCACTGCGGCTCCGCTTGGATGTCGCGCGGTGTCATTGGATATCGGGTGCGGTGCTGGCGCTGTTGACGTGCACGGGCACCGTGCGCGCGGAGGACGGTTACGCCCTCTGGATGCGCTACACCCCGCTCGAATCTGCCCTCGTCGCCGACGGTCGCAGGCCTCTGCCAGAGGTGCAGGCCCCCGATCAGACCGCCACCCAGCGTGCCGCGCGCACGGAATTGGTGCGAGGCCTCGCCGGTCTTCCAGGTAACGCGCTACTGGCGCAGAGCACTGTGGCCACGCTTCCTGCCCTGGTGCTGGGTACGCCGCAGTCGTCGACGTTGATCGCGCCGTTACGCAAGGAGATGGATTCACTGGGCGAAGAAGGGTATCTGCTCAGGCGTACCCGCATGCAGGGGCGCGATGTGGTGCTGGTGGCCGCGCCCCGGGATATCGGTGTGCTGTACGGCGTATTCCATCTGCTGCGACTGCTGCAGACCGGCGCATCGCTGGACGCGCTCGCGTTGCGTGAGTCGCCGCGGATGCGGCTGCGGGTGCTCAACCACTGGGACAACCTGGACGGCCATGTGGAACGCGGCTACGCCGGTCGCTCGCTGTGGGATTGGCAGACGCTGCCGGAGTGGCACGACCCGCGCTACACCGACTACGCACGTGCCAACGCCTCGGTGGGTATCAACGGCACCGTGCTCAACAACGTGAACGCCAGTGCGCAGAGTCTTGCGCCGGACTACCTCGACAAAGCGGCGACGCTGGCGGACATGTTCCGGCCCTACGGTATCCGCGTGTACCTCAGCGTGCGGTTCAGCGCCCCCATCGAGCTGGGCGGCCTGAACGCCGCCGATCCGCTCGATGCGGACGTACAGCGCTGGTGGCAGCACAAGGCCGACGAGATCTACGCGCGCATTCCGGATTTCGGCGGCTTCCTGGTGAAAGCCAATTCCGAAGGGCAGCCGGGCCCGCAGGACTACGGCCGCTCGCACGCCGAGGGCGCCAACCTGCTGGCCGATGCGCTGGCCCCGCACGGCGGCGTGGTGATGTGGCGGGCATTCGTCTATGCGCACGATGTTCCTGCAGACCGAGCCACGCAGGCATACACCGAATTCGCGGGGCTGGACGGTGCCTTCCGACCAAACGTGATCCTGCAGGTGAAGAACGGGCCCATCGACTTCCAACCCCGTGAGCCGTTCCACCCGCTGTTCGGGGCCATGCCGCGCACGCCGCTGATGATGGAAGTGCAGATCACCAAGGAGTATCTGGGCTTCGCCACCCACCTGGTATACCTGGGCCCCCTGTACGAGGAGGTGCTGCAGTCCCGCACCCACGCGCGTGGACAGCGCGCCACGGTGGCGCAGTCACTGACCGGCATGGCCGGTGTCGCCAATATCGGCACGGATCGCACCTGGAGTGGATCGCACTTCGATCCCGCCAACTGGTACGCCTTCGGAAGGCTTGCGTGGAATCCGTATCAATCGGCCCGCGACATCGCGGCGGACTGGGCGGCGATGACGTTCTCGCCAGACCCCGAGGTGGTGCAGCCCATTGTCGGGATGATGATGGACTCGCGCGAGGCCGCCGTGAACTACATGACCCCGCTCGGCCTCCACCACCTGATGGCACGCGGGCACCACTACGGGCCCGGCCCGTGGGTCGACGGCGGCCCGCGCGCGGACTGGACGTCGGTGTACTACCACCGCGCCGACCGCGACGGCATCGGCTTCGACCGGACCGCCCGTGGCAGCAACGCGGTCGGCCAGTACGCGCCTGAGGTAGCTGCGCGGTATGGCGACCTGGCGCGGGTCCCGGAGCCGCTGCTGCTGTGGTTCCACCACGTGCCGTGGGATCACCGCATGGCCTCGGGCAGGACGTTGTGGGACGAACTGGTCGGGCGCTATTCGCAGGGCGTACGCCAAGTGAAGGCCATGCAGGCGACCTGGGAGCGCCTGGAGGGCAGGGTGGATGCGCAACGGCATGCGCAGGTCACGGCGTTCCTGCGCATCCAGCTGCGTGAAGCACAGTGGTGGCGTGACGCGAGCGTGGCGTACTTCCAGTCGGTGAGCGGCAGGCCGCTTCCTGCCGGCGAGATCGCCCCGCCGCACCCGCTGGCCTGGTACCAGCACCTGCAGTTTCCTTCCGCGCCCGGAGATGGGCGATGAGTCGCACGGCGTGGCTGGGCGGTCTGCTGGCGATCGCGTCGGCGTGCAGCGCCATGCCTTCCACGGCGCAGGAAACAGTGACGCTGTTGCATCCGTTGTTCCAGGATCACGCCGTGCTGCAGCGTGATCAACCGATTCCGGTCTGGGGCAGCGCCAGGCCTGGCGCCCCTGTTTCTGTGGCGTTGGCAGGGCGGACTGTCACCACACGCGCCGATGCCAGCGGTCGCTGGCAGGCGCGCCTCACGCCGCTCTCCGCAGGCGGTCCGTACGCGATGTCGGTGCGGGCAGGCAACGCCACCCAGGTGGTGCAGGATGTGCAGATCGGTGATGTCTGGCTGTGCGCCGGGCAGTCGAACATGGAACTGCCCGTGTGGCGGGCGCTCGACGCGGGCAGCGAGATCGCTTCGGCCACCCACCCGACGATCCGCCTGCTCACCGTGCCCAAGGCGGTGGCCACCGCACCGCAGCCGCAGTTCAGGACGCCGGTTGCGTGGCAGGCCGCGTCGCCGGAGACGGTGCGCGACTTTTCTGCTGCCTGCTTCTACTTTGCGCGTGAACTGCAGAAGACCGTCCACGTTCCGATGGGGCTGATCCAGGCGGCATGGGGCGGTTCGCGGATCGAGGCATGGACCAGCGCCGACGCGCTTCGCGCACAGGGTGGCATGGACCCGGCACTCGACGTGCTCGCACTGTATGCACGCGATCCGGCGGCGGCGAACGCACGCTGGGGCACGCAGTGGCAGCACTGGTGGGCAACGCGCGAGGGTGCGGTGGCCGACGGCAGGCCATGGCAGCCAGGCGAAGACGCCACGGGATGGCACACGGCGCCGGCCATGCTTGGCGCATGGGAGCGCTGGGGCGTGCCCGCGCTGTCCACCTACAACGGGATGGTCTGGTACCGCACCCAGGTGACCCTCACCGCCGCGCAGGCGGCGCAGGGCGCGCGACTTGAGCTGGGGCCGATTGATGAGACGGACATGACCTGGGTGAACGGCGTGGCCGTGGGCAGCCAGTACGGACCGGGCGAGGCGCGGGCGTATGCGCTGCCAGCCGGCGTGTTGAAGGCCGGTCCGAATACGGTGGTGATCAATGTTCTGGACACTTACGGCGACGGTGGCCTGGCCGGTCCTTCGGACGCCCATGCCGTGCAGCTGGACGATGGCACGCGGATCGTCCTGGACGCGGGTTGGCAGTACCGGGTCGCGCCCGGTGCGCAGGCACCGCCGTCCGCGCCGTGGCACGCCGCCACCGGGCTGGCGACGTTGTACAACGGCATGATCGCGCCGCTGGGCCCCTACGGTCTGCGCGGCACGCTGTGGTACCAGGGCGAATCCAACACCGGGGATGGCGCTGCTTACGCCGCACGGCTGCGCGGCCTGCGCGCCGACTGGCGCGCGCAGTTCGGCGCGCAGATGCCGCTGCTCGTGGTGCAGTTGGCTGGCTACGGCCAGCCGCCGGTGGCCCCGGCCGACAGTGCGTGGGCGCAGGTGCGCGAGGCGCAGCGGCGGGTTGCGGCCGAAGACCCCCGCACCGGACTTGCCCTGGCCATCGACATCGGCGACGCCTACGACATCCACCCGCCCAACAAGCAGGAGCTGGGCCGGCGCCTGGCCCGGGTGGCGCGCCACGTGGTGTACGGCGAGCGGACGCTGGCCCCCTCCGGCCCGACGGCACGCACAGCGTCGCGCGCGCAGGGCAAGGTAAGGGTGGTGTTCGACGACGTCAGCGGCACCCTGGTGACGACCGGTGCGAACGGCCCCATAGGATTCGAGCTCTGCGACGACGACGCACGGCACTGCCGCTATGCCGACGCGGTGCTGGAGGGGCGTGAGGTTGTGCTGGCCTGTCCGGATTGCGTGGAGTCGGCCAGCGGACGCCAATACCGTGGCGTGGAGCCGGCCGGCGGCCGGCGCTACCGGGGCGCCGCCTTGCGTGTGCGCTATTGCTGGGCCGACGGTCCGATCTGCACGCTGCGCGACAGCAGCGGTGCGTCGGCCGGGCCCTTCGAGCTTTCCCTCAATGCTGCAGAGGTTCGCTGATGCGTCTGCTGATCGCCACGGTCGTTCTGCTGTTGTCCGCCACGGTGCCGCCGCTGGGCGCCTCACCTGCGCCGCCGGTCTACTTCGACTGGTTCGACTATGCCGGACACGATGTGGCCTTTGAGCCGCCATTGCCAGCGGGTCACTTTCGCAACCCGGTCCTGGCCGGCTTCCATGCCGACCCCAGCATCGTCAGCGCGAACGGGCGCTTCTACCTGGTCAATTCCAGCTTCACCTACTTCCCGGGCATTCCGGTGTTCGAGAGCGTTGATCTGGTGCACTGGAAGCAGATCGGCAACGTGATCGACCGTCCAACCCAACTGGATTTCGATGGCCTGAGCGTGTCACGCGGCATCTTCGCACCGGCCATCGCGTACCACGACGGGGTGTTCCATGTGGTTTCCACGGCGGTGGACAGCGGCGGCAACTTCATCGCCACGGCGCGGAATCCCGCAGGCCCCTGGTCCGACCCGCACTGGCTGCCGGGCGTCGGTGGCATTGATCCATCGCTGTTCTTCGACGACGACGGCACTGCGTATCTGCTGAACAATGATGCGCCGCCCGGCCCGCCGCGCTACGAGGGGCATCGCGCCATCTGGATGCAGCAGATCGACCTGGCGAATTTCCAGCCGGTAGGGCCGCGCAAAGTCCTGATCGACGGCGGCGTGGAGCCGACGAAGAACCCGATCTGGATCGAAGGGCCGCACCTGTACAAGCGCGATGGCTGGTACTACCTGTCCGATGCCGAGGGTGGCACCGGGCCACAGCATTCCCAGGTGGTGCTGCGCAGCCGCGAGGTATGGGGACCCTACGTGCCGTACGCGGACAACCCCATTCTCACCCAGCGCGACCTGCCCGATGACCGGCCGCTGCCGATCACCAATGCCGGGCATGCCGATCTGGTGGAAGGGCCGGACGGCTCCTGGTGGGCGGTGTTCCTTGCCAGCCGCAATTACGACACGCGTCACTACAACACGGGAAGGGAGACGTACCTGCTACCGGTGCGCTGGCAGAACGGCTGGCCGGTGATCCTGCCGGCCGGGCAGGCTATCCCGTATGCGGTCAAGGCGCCCTCGTGGATGCAGGGCGAGGCGTCGCAGGCGCCGTCCACCGGCAACTTCGTCGAGCGCGATGAGTTCGACGCCCCCGTGCTGGGCGCGGGATGGTTGCACGTGCGCGTGCCCAAGCAGGCCTGGGCGGACCTGCGCCGGCGGCCGGGCAGTTTGGCCGTGCAGCCACTGCCGGAAAATCTGGACACGCTGCGCAATCCGGCCTTCCTTGGGCGCCGCCAGCAGCATCTGCGCTTCGAGGCCAGCACCGCGATGTCGCGCCCGGCGGCCGGGGTGGCCGCGGGCTTGGCCGCATTCCAGAGCGAGGCCTATTGGTATTTCCTTGGCGTGCGCAGTCTCGGAGGCGACCGTGTGGCGGTCTTCCTCGAGGTGCGCGACGGCGGCGGTGCATCCCGGACGCTGGTCAGCCGGGCGCTGGATGCAGCCCCGTCACTGCGCCTGCGGATCGCGGGTGACGAGGGCCGCTATGCGTTCGCGTTCGACAGCGGCGATGGCCGTGGCTGGCAGACGCTCGCCGACAACGTGGACGGCACGGTGTTGAGCACCGATCGTGCAGGCGGCTTTGTTGGCGCCCTGCTGGGACCATTCGCGCGCGATGAGCGTGCCTTGAGGAGCAAATGATGACGCGCATGCCCATCGTCCGCACGTTGGCGCTCTGCGCCGCCGCTGCCCTGGCCAACGTCGGCCACGCCGCGGAGTCCCAGCCCTGGCTCGATACCTCGGCCAGCTTCGAAACCCGTGCCGCCGCGCTGGTGGCGCAGATGACCCTGGAGGAGAAGGCGGCGCAGATGCAGAACGCCGCGCCCGCCATCGCGCGCCTGGGCGTGCCGGCCTACGACTGGTGGAACGAGGGCCTGCACGGCGTCGCGCGGGCCGGGCAGGCCACGGTATTTCCGCAGGCCATCGGCCTCGCCGCCACCTTCGACGTGCCATTGATCGGGGAGGTGGCAACCACCATCAGCGACGAAGCACGTGCCAAGCACCACCAGTTCGTGCGGGATGGTGCACATGGCCGTTACCAAGGGCTGACCTACTGGTCGCCGAACATCAATATCTTCCGCGACCCCCGCTGGGGCAGGGGCCAGGAAACCTACGGTGAGGACCCTTATCTCACCGCGCGCATGGGCGTTGCCTTCGTGAAGGGCCTGCAGGGTGACGACCCGGTTTACCGCAAGCTGGACGCCACGGCCAAGCACCTGGCCGTGCACAGTGGCCCCGAGGCCGACCGCCACCACTTCGACGCCCGCCCGAGCCGGCGCGACCTGTATGACACCTACCTGCCGGCGTTCGAGGCCCTGGTGAAAGAGGGGCAGGTGGATGCGGTGATGGGCGCCTACAACCGGGTGTACGGCGAGTCCGCCAGCGCCAGCCAGTTCCTGCTGCGCGACGTGCTGCGCCGCGACTGGGGCTTCAAGGGCTACGTGGTGTCCGATTGCTGGGCCATTGTCGATATCTGGAAGCATCACAAGATAGTGCCCACCCGTGAGGCCGCGGCGGCGCTGGCCGTCAAGAACGGCACCGAGCTGGAATGCGGCCAGGAATATGCGACGCTGCCGACGGCGGTGCGGCAGGGCCTGATCAGCGAAGCGGCGATCGACGACGCGGTGACGCGCCTGTTCACCGCGCGGATGCGCCTGGGCATGTTCGATCCGCCCGAGCGCGTGCGCTGGGCGCGGATTCCCGCGTCGGTGAACCAGGCCCCGGCACACGATGCGCTCGCCTTGAAGGCCGCCCGGGAATCGCTGGTGCTGCTGAAGAACGATGGCGTGCTGCCGCTGTCCCGCAGCCTCAAGCGCATTGCCGTGATCGGTCCGACGGCCGATGACACCATGGCCCTGCTCGGCAACTACTTCGGCACCCCCGCAGCACCGGTGACCATTCTGCAGGGCATCCGCGAAGCGGCCCAGGGCGTGGAGGTGCGGTACGCGCGCGGCGTGGACCTGGTCGAAGGACGCGACGATCCCGGTGCAACCCCGTTGATCGAAGCGGCCTACCTGCGTCCCTCCGCCGATTCCCCCGAACGCGGACTGCGCGGGGAGTATTTCCGCACGGCCGATCTTTCCGGGACGCCGGCGCTGGTCCGCACCGATGCACAGATCGGCTTCCGCTGGGACCGGGGGTCACCGACCGACACCCTGCTGGCCCGCGGCGAAGCGGCCCCGGGGCAGGGCATTCCCAACGACGGGTTCAGCATCCGCTGGAGTGGCCAGCTGCTGCCGCCGGTGTCGGGCCGCTACCGGATCGAGGCCGCCGCCGATGACGGCTTCCGTCTCTACGTGGATGGCAAGCGGGTCCTGGACCGTTGGGCCAACAGCGATCGCCTGCATGGCGACGGCGTGGAGCTGGAGCTGCAGGCAGGCCGCGCGTACGACCTGAAGCTGGAGTACTACGACGCCGAGCGCGACGCCGGGGTGCGGCTGGGCTGGCGCATGCCGGGGGCGAAACCGCCGTTCGAGGAGGCGCTCGATGCCGCCCGCAACGCGGAGGTGGTGGTATTCGTCGGCGGCCTGACCGGCGACGTCGAGGGCGAAGAGATGACGGTCAACTACCCAGGCTTTGCCGGCGGCGACCGCACCGATCTGCGCTTGCCCGCTACCCAGCGTGCCCTGCTGGAAGCGCTGCACGCGACCGGCACCCCGGTGGTGATGGTGTTGACGGGTGGGTCGGCGCTGGCAGTGGAGTGGGCCCAGGAACATCTTGCCGCGATCCTGATGAGCTGGTATCCCGGTCAACGCGGCGGAACCGCCGTGGGCGAAGCCCTGTTTGGCGACGTCAACCCGGGCGGGCGGCTGCCGGTCACCTTCTACCGGGCGGACCAGCCGATGCCGGCCTTCGACGACTACACAATGGAAGGCCGCACCTACCGCTATTTCCGCGGCACGCCGCTGTATCCGTTCGGGCACGGGTTGTCCTATTCCCGGTTCGACTACGGCGCCCTCAAGCTCCATTCACCGCGCATCACCGACACCGGGACACTCAACGTGCAGGTCGACGTGGTCAACAGCGGCAAGCGCGCCGGCGATGAAGTGGTGCAACTGTATGTGCGCCGCCGCGAGGCCGCGGCTGGCGATGCCCAGCAGACGCTGCGTGGCTTCCAGCGTGTCCACCTGGCGCCGGGTGAGCGGCGCACCGTAACGTTCGACCTGCACGCGCCGCAGGACCTGCGCCAGTACGATCCCGCGCGGGGTGCCTATGCCGTTGCGCCGGGCACGTATGAGGTCAGGGTAGGGGGCTCCAGCGCCGATGTTCGCGCCAAGGCAGGGTTCACCGTGGAGGCCCGCCGTGACTGATGCCCGCCGCAGGGAAAGCACCGCGCACACGCTGTCGATTCGGGAGAAGCTGGGCTACAGCCTGGGCGACCTGGCGGCGAACCTGATCTTCCAGACGCTCATCACCTACCTGGCCTTCTTCTACACCGACGTGTTCCGCCTGCCGCCCGCCACGGCGGCCACGATCATTTTCGTGATCGGTCTGCTGGGTGCCTTTGTGTTCACTCCGCTGATCGGCATCGCTGCCGACCGCACCGCCACCCGGTGGGGAAAGTTCCGGCCCTGGATCCTGTGGACGGCGATCCCGTTCGGCGTGCTGTCGCTGCTGGCGTTCAGTACGCCGGACCTCGGTGAGCACGGCAAGGTCGTCTACGCCCTGACCACCTACGGCCTGCTGATGCTGGTATACGCGGCCAACAACCTGCCGTATTCCGCGCTCAGCGGGGTACTGACCGGCAGCATGGCCCAGCGAAACAGCCTGTCGGCCTACCGCTTCGTGGCGGTGATGATCGCGCAGTTCATCATCCAGGTCCTGCTGCTGCCACTGGTGCTGATCCTCGGCGATGGCGATCGCGTACAGGGCTTCGAGCGGGTGATGACCGTGTTCGCCGTGGTGGGCACGGCGTTTTTCCTGATTACCTTCGCCACCACCCGCGAGCGCATCGTGCCGGCCAGGGAGCAGACCGGCGGGGTGCTGCAGGATCTGACCGACCTGCTGCGCAACCGGCCGTGGCAGGTCATGCTGGCCCTCACCGTGCTGGTGTTCATCAACCTGGCCCTCAAGGGCGGCACCTACGTCTACTACTTCCAGTACTACATGCGCGAGGCGGCCCTGACGGGGTTCCTCGACAGCTCCGGCTTCAACCATTTCATTGATGAAGTGAACACCGCACTCAGCGGTTGGGGCCTGTCCGGATTCACCTGGCCGAAGGACCCCGCCACCTCGGCCTTCAGCCTGTTCAACGCCTGCGGCATTCTCTGCATGATCCTGGGCATTGGCGTCTCCCGGCATCTCGCCGATCGCTTCGGCAAGCGCAGTGTCTTTGGCGGCGCGCTGCTGGCGTCCACCGTGTTTCTGCTTGCGTTCTACTTCTTCCCGCCGACGGCGGTTGCCGTGGCCTTCGGCGCCTTCATGCTGCACGGGTTCTTCTACGGCATCACCATCCCGTTGTTGTGGGCGATGATCGCCGACGTCGCCGACTACTCCGAATGGAAAAACCATCGCCGCGCCACCGCGATCATCTTTTCGGCCATGTTGTGTGGGCTGAAGATCGGCCTGAGCATCGGCGGTGCACTGGTCGCCGGCATTCTGGCGCATCATGGCTACCAGGCGGGCGCCGAACAGCAGCCCCAGGCCGTGGTGGACGGCATCCGCCTGACGGTAAGTGTCTACTGCTCTCTTCCGTTCCTGCTCGCGGTTACGTTGCTCCTGCTCTACGAGATCGACAGGAAAATGGAAGCCCGCATCGAGCATGACCTGCATGCGCGCCGGCAGGCAGGCAACGTGGATCAGCTCGCGGCACGGGCCATTTCCCAGCCGCTGGTAACGCATATCCATACGGCCGATCCTTCGGCCCACGTGTTCGAGGGGCGCCTGTACATCTACCCGTCGCACGACATCGACAGCGGCGCGCCGTTCGACGATGAGGGCGGTCACTTCGGCATGGAGGACTACCACGTATTGCGGATGGACACGCCCACGGGCGAAACCACCGACTGCGGCGTGGCGCTGCATGTCCGCGACGTGCCGTGGGCCGCACAGCAGATGTGGGCGCCCGACGCGGCCTGTCGGGACGGCCGTTACTACCTCTATTTTCCGGCCAAGGACAGGCAGGGCATGTTCCGCATCGGCGTCGCCGCGTCCCATCGTCCGGAGGGTCCGTTCATCCCCGAGCCCGAGCCGATGGCGGGCACATACTCGATCGACCCTGCGGTGTACGAGGACGACGACGGCACGCATTACCTCTACTTCGGCGGCATCTGGGGCGGTCAGCTGCAGAAGTATCGCGACAACCGCTACGACGCGGCCCACGAGGAACCGGCCGGCGATGCGCCTGCACTGGGCCCGCGGGTCGGCCGACTCGATGCCTGCATGACCCGCCTTGCCGAACCGACGCGGGAGATCATCATCCTGGACGAACACGGACAGCCGCTGCGCGCCGACGACCACGCGCGCCGGTTCTTCGAGGGGCCGTGGCTGCACAAATACCAGGGGCGCTACTACCTGTCCTACTCCACGGGCGACACCCATCTGCTCTGCTATGCCGTGGGCGACAGTCCGTACGGGCCGTTCACCTACGGCGGCGTGATCCTTACGCCCGTGGTGGGCTGGACCACGCACCATTCCATCTGCGCCTTCGAAGGGCAGTGGTACCTGTTCTACCACGACGCCGTGTTGTCCGGCGGCGTGACCCACCTGCGGTCGGTCAAGTGCACGCCGCTGCACATGGAGGCGGACGGCAGCATCCGGACGATCCACCCCTATGGCGCCTGAAACCGCGTTGCCCAGGGACGATGCGCAGGCCCCGATGCCTGCCGGCCACCTGCACTGGCTGCGGGCAGGCAGGCTGGAGGTCGCGCTTGCCCCCGAAGCCGGGGGGCGCATCGCCCAGCTCCGCTACGACGGGGTGGAGTGGCTGGTCGGCCAGGACGAGGCGGGGCAGGCAACCATCGCGTGGGGCTGCTACCCGATGGTGCCCTGGGCCGGACGGATCCGGCAGGGGCAGTTCCGCTTCGGGGGCCGGCATGTCGGACTGCCGCTGAACTTCGGGGCGCACGCCATCCACGGGGTAGGGTTCTCCCGGCCCTGGCGGATCGACCACGTGGGTGCGGACAGCGCCTTGCTGACGCTCGCGCTTCCAGAGGATGGCTACTGGCCCTTCGGTGGCATTGCGACGCAGGCCATCCACGTACGGTCCAACCGCCTGGCGCTACAGCTCGTCGTGCAGGCCGGCGACCAGGCCATGCCTGCCGTACTCGGCTGGCACCCATGGTTCCGCAAGCCGGAGCGCCTGCTGTTTGCTCCCAGCGCCATGTATCCCCGGGATGGCGAGGGCATTGCCACGTTGCCCGCCGGGCGCCCGGCGCCCGGGCCGTGGGATGACTGCTTCATCCACCAGGGCGACGTGACCCTGGTGTCTGCGGGCCAGCGGCTGCGGCTGCGCGCGGACACCGATCACTGGGTGGTCTACGACGGTGCGCCGCACGCGACGTGTGTTGAGCCGCAGACCGGACCGCCGGATGGATTTACGCTGGCGCCGAATCGGTTGGCGCCGGGTCAGCGACTGCAGCTGAGGTTCGAGCTTGAGTGGGAAAGCGACGGCCCGGGATAGCGCGGAACCGTGTCTGCGGCCCGTTGCGGGGCGCCAGGCGGCACCGCGACATCGCACGGGCCACAGCGTGCAGTCATACCGAGGGCAGGGAGGCTGAGGCCTCGGCGTGTATCCAGTTGCAAAAGGCGTCCGTCGCTGCGTGGTGCCGCCCCTTGGAGGGTCGAATAGTCCAGAACGCATACGCGTTGGGGAGGTGGGGCTCAACGGGCCTCACCAGGCGTCCTTGGCGCAGATCTTCTTCTACCAAGGGGGCTAATCCCAACGCGACGCCGTGCCCGTGGATGGCCGCCTCCTGGGCCAGATAGATGCTGGGAAACACCAGGCCGGCGTCAGCTGACACGCCGTGCAGCCCAACCGCACGCAGCCAGGCCGCCCAATCGGGAACGCCCGGTCGCCCTTCGGCGCTCTGGTCGTGGATAAACGCGACGTGGGCCATATCGGCGGGCGATGCAATCGGCTTTCCGTCTTTGCGTGACGTGCCGGGGGCGCACACCGGAAACACCGGCGCGTCCATCAACTTCTCAACCTGCACGCCCGGGTATGTGCCAAGACCGTATCGGATCGCGACATCGACGTTTTCCTGGCCCACATCGACCAGCTGATCGCTCGTGAGGACCCGCACCTGGATATCCGGGTGGGCCTCGTGGAAGCGGTGAAGCCGGGGCGCCAGCCACTTCGCGGCGAACGACTCCAGGGTGCTGACGCGCAAATGGCCGGGTTCAGCAGACGCGCTTCGGTCCAGTGCCCGGTCGAGCATTCCGAAAATCTCAGTGAGCGACGCCGCAAGAGCGGCGCCCTGCGGGGTGAGCGTCACCGTACGATGGCCGCGCTCGAAGAGCTCGGTGCCCAGGTAGGCCTCGAGGCGTTTGACCTGGTGGCTCACCGCGGCCGGTGTGACAAAGAGCTGGGTGGCCGCCTTCTGGAAGCTGAGGGATCGTGCAGCGGCCTCAAAGGCTCGCAACGCAGTGAGGGGAGGGGCGTGGCGCGGCTTCATGAGGGGGTTCCTGCCAGCACGGATCACCCGATCTTATCAGGTTAGTTTTACTAATCTGAAGGCCAAAACTTCTCGTTTGTCGGCGTCTGTCCGCCCGTCAATCATGGCGGCCTCCATTCAAAGGGCAGCCGCCATGCATCTGAAACCGCTGGGCCCGGACGTGTTCTTGTGCGTTGGCGAGGACCACCTGTCCGTAGCGACCGTGTTCTTCGATGGCAACCATGTGCTGCTGGTGGATTCACTGGGAAGTGCGGCGGATGCGGCGGCGTTGCGCGTGCTGCTCTGCAACGAGCTGGGGAAAACGGTGTGCGTCATCGTCGCCACCCATTTCATGAGCGATCACATCGCGGGGCTTTCGACCTTTCCCGACGCCCTGGCCATCGCGCATCGCAATTACCGGCACACCTTCCTGTCACAGAACCGCCGTGTCGACGCGTTCTACCGCGAGCCGCAGGTGGTGTTCGACAGCGCGATGCGCATCCGCTGGGGCCGCCATGAGCTTCGGCTGCTGCACAACCCCGGCAAGACGATGGATCACCTCAGCGTGGATGTTCCTACCGCCGACCTGGTCTGCATCGGCGACAACATCGTGGGGAACATCGTCTACCTCTCCAAGGCCGACCCCGTCCAGGTTCGAACGGCCATTGGCCGGGCGAAGCAGTTCGGGCGCGGCACCATCATTGGCGGTCACATGGGGCGCTTCGACGCCGCCGTGCTCGACAACGCGCTGCACTATCTGGACCGGATTCGCCAGAGCGTGGTGGCGATACGCGCGCAGGAAGAGGGTGAATCGCTGGCGTCCCGGTTGGCCGCTGTTCGGATCGAGGACTGCCTCGCACCCGGGGTCGAGGCAAGCGCGTTCGAAAGGGAATGGCATCTGCGCAATCTGGAGGCCATTGAAGTCCAGGGCATCTTTGAGCTGGACACCTACCTGGCCCATTCGGCGGAGGTCGCATGAGCGGCTACTTGCCAGATGGCGCGCGGATGGGCCGCCGTGCCTTTCTTTCCGGGCTCGCCGCTGGCGCCACGGCCGCGCTTTTGCCGGTCTCCGACGCCACCGCTCGGCCCGCGTCGGAGGGCGTCCGGATTCAGCGGCTTGCCTGGGCCGGCATTCGCCTGCAGTTGCCGGGCGCAAGCTTGTTCATCGACCCGCTGACCAACAGCGCAGAGTGGGGCAGGGCATTGCCGGACATCCTGGTTCCCGTTGAGGGTGGGGTGGGGGACGC